>JBOHED010000506.1:0-2760 GCA_050700915.1 Actinopolymorphaceae bacterium
TTCCCGATCATCGCGCCGCCTCTCGAATCCCTTCACACAATCGACAAGGACCAGCCATGCCCAGATACATCCTCACCGGCACACCCGGCGCGGGAAAGACCGCGATATTGCGCGGGCTCGAGGCCGACGGACACGCCGTCGTCGAGGAGGCGGCGACCGACGTCATAGCGCTTCAACACTCGCTCGGCCACAGCGAACCATGGAAGGACCGAAGCTTCATCGACGCGATCGTCAGGCTGCAACGCCAGCGCGAAACTCGCACGCGAGCCATCGAGGGCGACCTTATCTACTTCGACCGTTCACCCATCTGCACCCTGGCCCTGAGCCGGCACTTACGGCGACCGACATCCTGCCTTCTGGCCGCGGAAGTCGACCGGATCATTCGACAGGCCGTCTACGCATCCACCGTGTTCTTCGTACGAAACCAAGGCGCCGTTCAGACGACGCCAGCCCGACAGATCACCTTCGAGGATTCGTTGGGCTTCGAGCGGCTGCACCAGGATACTTATCACCAGCTCGGATTCGACCTTGTCGACGTACCCCCAGGCCCATTGGTCGCACGCATCGCACTCGTGCAGCAAACCGTGAGACAACTCCACCGCGACAGGTGAGTTCTGGGAGCTGCATGATCAGGGCGGAGGAAGCATGCGCATGTCATGGTGCGTCGTCGTTGCGGCGCTGGTTTCGGTACTTGGAGGGTGCTCAGCGCAGGACAGTGCCGAGCAGGGCGACTGCAGTGCAACCGTTCGGCTCGGTGGCGAGATCTACCGACCTGCGTCGACGGTGCTGATGCCCCGCGCCGGACGTCCGTTGCCGTCGTCGGACTACTACGGCTGCGGTGGTGAAGGTCGCGTTCCCGAATCCGGCAAGGCCGAACTTCATGTCGCGGTGGGGCTGGATCCCGATTCAGCTGTGCTGGTGCGCGAACGTGGCGAGGACTTTGTCTACGTACGGCAGTCGATGCGGGTCCGCGACTGGCCGGCGAAACTGAAGGTGGCGTCCCGCTTCCCCCGTTGCCGGGTTCCCGCATCGTTCACCGGGACCTGGACCGGAGTGGACCCGGAGGACATGCCCGGCGAGGACTACGACGTGGCGGTCCCTTACACCGGCACATTCCAGGCTCGACGAGGCACTGGGCCGCGCCTCGACCAGTGGGCGAGCGTCATGGTGCAGGCGAGGATCACCGGCGCGACGCGTCCCGTACCGACAGCGCGTTTCCTCGAACGGGCTCTGGCCGACCAGCAGGCGGTGTTGGTGACGACGGAATGCCGCGGAAACACTTTCGTGGTGTCGTCGATCACGTTCGCCGCCGGCTGACGCGCAGGCGCCGACCCGCGCATCGTGCCACGATGTGGTCCCATGTCCGAGCGCTCGGTGTTTGCTCCTACCCGCGAGACCGCCAGTCACCTGATCGAGCGGTTCCGGCTCGGTCCCGGGACCGGACGTCTGAGCCCGGTTGCTCGTGGTGCGATGGGCCGCATCTGGCGGCTGTCCGTCGCCGGTCGCGGCTACGCGGTCAAGGAGCTGTTCTGGGGGGCCGACGAATCCGCCGTACGAAGGGAGGTCGCCTTCCGTGACACGGCGGCCGAAGCCGGTGTCGTCTCCCCGGCCAACCTGCCGAGCGAGGACGGACGGTACGTCTGCGTGCTCCCTCCCGAGCTCGGCGGGGTCGCGGTACGGATGTTCTCCTGGATCGAAGGACTCACCGCCCACCACGACGACGCCGGTCTCCAGCCGTGGATGGGACGGACTCTCGGCGTACTCCATTCCCTCCGGTATCCATTCGGCGGCGTCACTCCCGATCCGTGGTACGACCGCACTCCTCCCGTCACGCGATGGGACGAGTGGGTGGAGCAGGCCGAGGCGACCGGGCAGCCATGGGCGGCACCGCTCGCCAAGCTGACTCCCCTGCTTCGTTCGTTGGCGACTCATGTGGTCCCTGTCGACCCTTCGAATCTGATCTACAACCACCTGGACCTCCAGCCGCAGAACGTCATGGTCGAACCATCCGGACGCTACGTCCTGCTCGACTGGGAGGACGCCGGACCGGGAATGCCCGACCGGGTTCTGGCCAACCTGCTCGTGAACCGGACCATCCACGAAGGTGCCTTCGACGCCGCCCGCGCACACGAGGTCCTGGACGCCTACCGTCGGGCCGGCGGCTACGCCGCGTTGACCGGCCTTGATTCGTTCAGCGGGAATCTCGCCGGCTACCTCAACTATCTCGACGCGCAGGCGTCGGTGAGCCTCGATACGAATCAAGCGGTCGACATGCGTGATCACGCCACCGGCGAACTCCTCGGCTGCCTCGCCGACCCGCCTCGCCTCGACCTGTTCCGCGAGGTTCTGAAGGGCGTTCAACCAGCTGGATGAGGGTCGCGCCAGGAGCGGATGGAGTCACGGAGTTCAGCCGTTCGATCATCTTCGATAGCGTCGAAGATGACCTCGATCCGGTTGGCCAGGATCGCCGCTCGCAGGTCGATCCGGTCACCCGTTCTCAGCTCGTAGCCTCGTGCCACCCGGTGCATGAGATCGCAGGAGCCGGCGGGGATGCATCGCATATCGTCGCTCGGGTCGCCCATGGCGACGCTGGAGAAGTCCCACACTCCCGTGACCTCCCCGACCGGTGCGGAGAGCACCATGTTGTGGAAGTGGAGGTCGTTGTGAAGAACCACCGTGGGCTTGGACGTACGACGTCGCGCTGACCGCAGTTCGTCGGCTTCGTCGATGAGTTCGCCGGCGTAGCGCCGCAGGTCCGGA
>JBOHED010000507.1:0-3377 GCA_050700915.1 Actinopolymorphaceae bacterium
CAGCGGCGGCCGCGGCACCATCATCGGCTCACTGCTCGGCGTCCTGGTCTTCACCGTCATCACGAACCTGTTCACCCACAACAACCTGCCGACCGAGATCCAGAACATCGCCAAAGGTGCGATCATCGTCGGCGCTGCGCTGACCCAGGTCGTCCGCCGGCGCCGGTCGGTCACCTGAGGTCCTCACCCGCGGAGCGCTTCCCAACGACAGGAGATGGTCATGAACCGACTGCAGGGTTCCGTCCGGGCCGACCTCGGCCGCCGGCAGTTGTTCTTCGGCGCGGCCGTCGTCGCCGGCGGTGCGGTGGTCGCCGGATGTACGTCGAACGAGCCGCAGGACGTGGGCAGCGACACCCGCGCCGCCGACGCGCCGCGGCAGCCTGCCGCCGACAAGCCGGGCAAGCCGGTGACGATCGGCTTCTCCGCACCCGCCGCCGACCACGGTTGGATCGCCGCTATCACCGCGAACGCCGACAGCCAGGCCAAGTCCTACTCCGAGGTGACGCTGGAGAAGGTCGAGGCCACCAACGACATCGCGAAGCAGATCGCCGCCGTCGAGACACTGATCAACAAGAAGGTCGACGCGCTCGTCATCCTGCCCAACGACGGCAAGCAGCTCACCGCCGTCGCGCAGAAGGCCACCGACGCGGGCATCCCGGTCATCAACCTGGACCGGATCTTCGACACGCCGCTGTCGTACCGCTGCTGGATCGGCGGCGACAACTACGGCATGGGCGTAGCGGCCGCCAACTTCATCGCCGAACGCCTGGACAGCGAGGGCGTGAGCAACCCCGTCATCGCCGAGATCGCCGGCATCGACTCGCTGCCGCTCACCCAGGAACGCAGCCAGGGCTTCAAGGACGCGCTCGCCAAGGCCGGACTCGAGGTGAAGAACCGCGTGGCCGCCGACTTCACCGTCCCGGGCGGCCAGCGCGTGACGTCCAACCTCCTCCAGGCCGCACCGAAGATCGACGCCATCTGGAACCACGACGACGACCAGGGCATCGGCGTCCTCGCGGCGATCGACCAGGCGAACCGCGACGAGTTCTTCATGGTCGGCGGCGCCGGATCGTCGGACATGATGGAACGCATCAAGGCCGACGACACCGTGATCAAGTGCACGGTCACCTACAACCCGTCGATGGCGTCGTCGGCCGTGTCACTGGCCCGGCTCGTCGCGCAGGCCAAGGGCATGAGTGACCTGGTCGAGAACGAGATCCCGAAGATGATCACGTTGGCGTCGGCGACGATCACCAAGGACAACGTCGACGAGTACCTCGAGCTCGGCTTCCGTTCCTGACGCCGCATCCCCGCTCCGCATCATCCGCCAGCCGTTGTCACGTCCGCGCTTTCTGCCGGTACCGACTTGTTGGAGCTTTTCCCGCTTCTATGCGGGAAAGCTCCAACAACATCGGTGGGGGTAGGGCCGGTGCCGCGCAGAGGTGACCGGTCAGTCCCAGTACGCACCCTCGTGCGGAAGTGCGGTGTAGTGCGCAGGGGTCGTGGGAGAGGTATACGGGCATGCCCAGCCGTGCGCAGCCGCTGGTAGCTCAGCAGTTTTCTGCTCGACGTTCCACTCACTCAGCTGCGGCACGTCGTCGTCGAGCGCTTTCCCGCGCGAGTTGTTGGAGGTTCGTCGGCTTCGCTGCCGACCATCCTCCAACAGCTCAGCGGGGTGGAAGGCGCCGGCGGCGGTCAGCGGGCAGGTGGTTCGGCGGGCTGCGGCACCCTTTCCGCGGGCTCGCGGTCGGGTGCCGGACCCGGACCCCACGCCACGACCAGACCGACCGCGAGCCCGAACGCACACAACCCCAGCCCGAGCCCGGGAATGAGCGGTAGGACGATTCCCAGGCCACCGCCGATCACCCAGGACAGCTGGAGCAACGTCTCCGACCGGGCGAACACGCTCGTCCGCACGTGTTCGGGCACCTCGCTCTGGATCAGCGCGTCGAGGGAGAGCTTGCTCAGCTGTTGGGCGAATCCCGCCACGAATGCAAGCACCGCGACCGTCACCAGTCCGTACATGATCGCGGTGAGGCAGGCCACCAGCGCCGTCGTCCCCAGCAGGACGCGGATGACGATCTCGGATCGGCGCGCCTTGGCGAGCGCACCCAACGCCGTACCGCAGAGGTTCCCCGCCCCCGCCGCACCGACGATCACCGCCACCTGCAGGGTCACTGGATATCCGGCCAGCGGGAACTCCCGGAGGAGGAACGCCATGAAGATCAACAGAAATCCGGTGAACGCACGAACCGCGGCGTTCGCCCGCAGCGCCAGGACCACCACCGTCGGCACCTTGCGGCTGCGCAGCATCCGGCCGATCTCGGCGAACCGCAGGTGACCCTCCCCCGCCGCCGAGTCGACCCGCGGCGGCAGCAGGATCGCCATCAGCGTGCCGACGGTGAAGACCAGGAACGCCAGCCGTAACGGCCACGCCGGCCCGAAGAAGGCGAGGCCACCGGCGCCCGCGGCCGCGATACCGGCGAAGACGACGCCGCCGAGGGAGATCCGGGAGTTGGCCGTCACCAGGGCGACGTCTGGTGGTAGCAGGCGGGGTACGGCGGCCGCCCGGCTGACATTGTGCGCCTTCGAGGCGACCAGACAGCCGAAGACGAGGGGATAGAGCCACAGCTCTCCCGTCGCCACCCCACCGGCCATCACCCAGCAGAAGAACGCTCGGATCGCCATCGTCGACCCGAGCGCCCACCGCCTCCCGCGACGGAACCGGTCGAGGAACGGGCCGATCAGCGGAGCGATCAGGACGAACGGTGCCATCGTGACCAGGAGGTAGAGCGCGACCCGGCCCCTGGCCTCGCCGACGGGTACGGCGAAGAAGAGCGTGCCGGCGAGGCCGATCGCCATCGCCGCGTCGCCGCCCGCGTGGACGGAGTTGAGCTCGATCAGCTTGGCGAGGCCCGATTCGCCCATGCCCTGTGCGTGGGTGACCTTGCGTACGCCCCCGACGACGGCACCCGCGCCACGGGACACCACCCGGCCGACGCCGGTCGTACCGGTGGCGACGGAATGACCGGCCTGGGCGAGCCAGCCGGTCGGGCCGACAGCCGTCCGGGCGACGGTGGCGTCGTCCGGCCCGACCCGTGAGTGGCGCTCGGTCGGCGCGGCAGGATCCCACCCGTCACCAGCGTGTCCCGGATGCCGCTCCGTCACCGCCCCGGGATCCCACCGGTCACCAGCGTGTCCCGGATGCCGCTCGGTCGGCGCCTCGGGATCTCCTGGCCGGGCCCTGCGTACCGTCGGCGGGTCAGGGTGGCCCACCTGCCGGGTGGGCGCCTCGGCGCCCGGGTTCCGGCGTGCCGCCGCGCGGCGCCCCGGCGGACCGAGTGGGCGACCCGGACCGGCCCCGCCGGCTACCGGGC
>JBOHED010000508.1:0-4486 GCA_050700915.1 Actinopolymorphaceae bacterium
AGGTTCGACCACTGACCCGAGCCGGCGGCAGCCAGGACGAGCAGGACCCCCACGACGGCGTACGACGGGAGTACGACGGCATTCGGCAGCAGGTGTACCCGCAGGTCGACGTAGCACAGCAGGATCCCGGCGACGACCAGGTAGAGCACGGCAGGCAGTACCGGATGGGCGCCGACCCGCCAGGCCACGAGGGCGCAACCGAGCGCGGCGGCCACACCGCACACGACCGGGAGCGGCGGCCAGCGGGCGAGGTCGGCGTACGACGTCTTGGTCTCGCCGTCGGCGAGCAGCGGCTCCGGCAGCCTGGCCACCCATCGCGGGACCAACCCGCCCGCGACTCCACCGAGCACGGCGCAGGCCCCGACGAGGGCCCCAAAGGTCGTCACGGAGATCGACACGAATCGCGAGCCTAACGAGGTCGGCCACCCACCAGGGTCCTCAGCCCTGCGTCGGCGTCGCCTCGGCGGGTTCGGGTGCCGGCTCCTGCGACCGCGGCGACCTGGGCGACCCGGGAGCACGGGTCCTGCGACGGGTGACCCGTGCCGCGATCGGGTCGGTGAACCGGGCGGCCAGCGGACCGAGGATGACGAGGATCAGCACGTACGCCGTCGCGAGCGGGCCGATGCGGGGCTCCACCGCGACGGCAAGGCCCGCGATGACGATCGAGAACTCCCCGCGCGCGACCAGCGTCCCACCCACCCGCCACCGCCCCGCCGGCCGGATGGAGGCGCGGCGTGCCGCGTACCACCCGGTGGCGATCTTGGTCCCGGTGGTGACCAGGGCGAGGATCAGGGCGGGGATCAGCACCGCGGGGATGGCCGCCGGATCGGTGTTCAGGCCGAAGAAGACGAAGAAGACGGCGGCGAACAGGTCACGCAGCGGTGTGAGCAGGTTGCGCGCCCCCTCGGCGACCTCGCCGGAGAGGGCGATGCCGACGAGGAAGGCACCGACGGCGGCCGAGACCTGAAGCTCCTGAGCGAGGCCGGCGACGAGCAGGGTGAGGCCGAGGACGACCAGCAGGAGCATCTCGGGGTTCTCGGACGAGACGGCCCGACTGATCAGCCGGCCGTGCCGCAGCGCGAGGTAGAGGACGATGCCGACCGTGCCGAGGGAGATGAGCAGCGTGAGGCTCCCGCCGGCGAGGCTCAACCCGGCCAGAATGGCGCTGAGGATCGGCAGGTAGACGGCCATCGCGAGGTCCTCGATGACCAGGATGCCGAGGATGACCGGCGTCTCACGGTTGCCGAGCCGGCCGAGGTCGCCGAGGACCTTCGCGATCACGCCCGACGACGAGATCCAGGTGACACCGGCGAGGACGACTGCGGCGACCGGTCCCCAGCCGAGCAGGAGCGCGGCAACGGCACCGGGCACCGCGTTGAGAACGAAGTCGACGATGCCCGACGGGTACTGCGTCTTGAGGTTGGTGACGAGCTCGGACGCGGTGTACTCCAGGCCGAGCAGGAGCAGCAGCAGGATCACGCCGATCTCGGCACCGGTGGCGACGAACTCCTCGGTGGCGGCCAGCGGGAGGAGGCCGCCGTGGCCGAAGGCGAGCCCGGCGAGCAGGTAGAGCGGGATGGGTGAGAAACCGATCCGTTCGGCGAATCGCCCGATGATGCCGAGGGCCAGGATGATGGCGCCGAGTTCGATGAGCAGCGCGGTGGAGGCGTGCACGTGGTCAACCTCCGACGATCAGGTCGGCTACCGCGTCCACTCCTTCACGGGTACCGACGACGACGAGAATGTCGCCGGTGGCGAACCGGAAGTCCGGAGTCGGTGACGGGACGGCGGCAGTACGCCGGAGGACCGCGACGATGGACGCCCCGGTGCGGGTTCTGGCCCGGGTGTCGCCGAGTGTCCGGCCGCTGTAGGGGGTTCCGGCCGTGATCGGGATGTGCTCGGTGACCAGGTCGATCTCGATGGTGTCCTGCAGATGGGCCACCGGGTCGTCCGGGGTGAGGAGCTTGGCGATGGCCCGCGCCTCATGGAGGGCGAGGCGGACGGCATCCCGGCAGACGTCGTCGTCCTCAGGATCATGGAAACCCAGGACCCGCAGCCCGTCGTGCTTGATGACGACGGAGAGGTGGTCGCCATTCTCGGTGGCGAGGTCGTAGCGGGCGCCCACGCCGGGCAGGACGGTCTTGCGGGGGTGGGCTGTCGGCTCCATGAAAGGGCTCCGTACGCACTCGCGTGAGGCTCCGCCTGAGGTAGGCCTGAGGAAGGACGGGTCGCCGCCAGTCTCCCAGCCCGTTCCCCGGCGTACGAATCGCGCCTCGGCCGGCGTAGCGCGCGGTCGCGCCCTCGGGCTCACCCGCCCCGGGACCCGGACCGTGCCGGCCTCCCCTCCTCGCCTCGCCCCTGTCCTGGTTCGTCGAACGACTGCCAGGTCGTACGCAGGGCCGCCACTCCGTCGGCGGCGTTACGACGGGCCGCGGCCTCGCTGATGCCCATCAGCGCGCCGATCTCGCGGTAGGCCAGATCGGCGAGGTAGCGGTAGGCCACCGCGCTCCGCTGCTTCGCAGGCAGGGCACGCACGGCCTCCCACAGCGCATCGTTCCCCGCCGCCACGGACGGGTCCTGCTGCCCGACGCCGGGCTCGGGCACAGCCGCCGTCGGCACCGGGTTCCTCGCGGCGGACCGGTACCGGTCGATCGCCTTGCGGTGGGCGATCGTCACCAGCCATGCCCGGACGTTGCTCCCCGGCCGAAGCCTCGGATAGGCCTCCAGAGCGGCCAGGAACGTCTCCGACCACGCGTCGTCGGCGTCGACCGGGTCGAGAATCGCCCGGCAGACCCGCAGGACAGTGCGACCGTGCTCCTCCACCACCTGCTCGAACGGGACGGGCTGCTCCAACGGGACGGGCTCCTCGGACGCCTGCACGGTCATAGCCTGCCAACGCGCGGCGAGAAGGTTTCGTGAGGCCCGCGATTCTGCCGGTCCGGTCTCAGCCGGTCCGGTCCGAGCCGGTGCGGTCCCAGCCGGTCAGGCCTCAGAGTGAGTAGGGCAGCTTGAACACGTCCGTCGGGTCGTACTTCGTCTTGGCCGCCCGCAGCTTCGCCAGGTTGGGCCCGAAGTACAGCTTGCCGCTGGGCCGGCTCGCCTCGAGATAGTTGACGTAGCCCCCCACCGCGGATCCGGCGACCGCCTTGTGCCCGGCGGCGATCCACGCCCGGGCCTGCTGGCCGGTGGCCCCGCCCCGTTCGGAGTACCACTGGATCGACGTGAACGACCGGCGCCACGGGAACGCGGTGGCGTCCACGGCGAGCCGGGAGATCGCACCACCCAGCGGGTCGAAGATCGCCGTAGCCGCGAGCCGGGTGTCGTGGGCCCTCGTGTTCATCGCGGCGAGGACAGCCGAGATTCCGGAGTCGGTGAGCGGAGTCCCGAGGATGTCGGTGCCGGCGTAGAACACGGTGCGCGGGCCGTCCGGATCGGGTCCGAACCGTCGGTCGCGGGTGGACGACTGCTTGTGCGGTTTACGGCCCACCGCACGGATCAGCTTCTCCAGCGCCGGGCCGGGATCGTTCGCCACGTCGACGCCGAAGACGCTCGCGTACTGCGTACCGTCCGGGTTCGCGGTCAGCCGCAGCGACGGCCACACCTCGTCCGGGGCCGTCCGCAGGTACCGCTGCCAGCCCTGCACCGCCGCAGCCGCATCGGGCCAGTTCCACTGCACGCTGAAGGTGCCGATCAACGGCGAGGCGACCGTCTTGAACCAGAACTCCGTCACCACGCCGAGCGTCCCGCCCCCGCCGCCGCGGCAGGCCCAGTACAGCTCGGGTTCGCTGCTGGCGTTGGCGATCCGGACCTTGCCGTCGGCGGTGACGACCTGCACCTGTGTGACGGTATCGCAGGTCATGCCGTACGCCCGGTTGCCGATGCTGAGTCCACCTCCCAGGGTGAGCCCGGTGACGCCCACGGTGGGGCATGATCCGGCCGGGATGATCCGGCCCTTCGCCTCGAAGTCGGTGTAGACCTGCTTGAGCGGTGCTCCCGCGCCGACGCGGGCCGTGGTGCCGTCGACGGTGATGCCGGCCATCGGGCTCACGGAGATGACGATGCCGCCATGGTTGGTCGACGCGCCGACATAGGAATGGCCACCGGACTTGCCGGTGAGGGCGAGCTTGAACCGCTCGGCGAACTTCAGCGTCGTCGCGACGTCAGCCGGGTCGTCGCACTCGGCGACCGCAGCCGGGAGCACACTGTCGTACGCGGGGTCGTACAGCTGATGGGCGACGGGGTATCCCGCATCGCCGGGGCGGAGCAGCTTGCCCGACAGGCTCTCGGCGAGTGCCTCCCAGTCCGCCGGCGTGGGCGTGCCCCGAGGGGCTGGGGGAGTCGGCGGCTTCGGTGGCCTGGCAGTCGCCGTGCCACCGCCCGTGCCGTCGAGGGAGGTGAGGCCGATCTTCTCGACGCCCTTGCCGCAGCCGACCAGACCGGTGACCCCGGTGAGTAGCGCCGCGCCCAACAACGCCCGCCGCTGGAC
>JBOHED010000509.1:0-2538 GCA_050700915.1 Actinopolymorphaceae bacterium
GATCATGAAAGGGCGCCCCGGATCATGCGGGTCGGCGCCTCGCCTCGTGCGCGGAGCTCGGTCAGACGCCGAGGAGACCTCCGTCAATCACCAACATGATCACGATCATGGTCACCGGATAGCCGCCGGGGTGGGCCGGACGCTAGAGGGCGACTTTGAGGATCGTCTTCCCGTCTGTCGTGCGTACCTCCACGCGGTCGACGTCCTCGCGCGGGATGCTGGTCGCTCCGTGGAGCACGAGCGGTTCGGGCGCACCAGGGACGCCGTACCCGGCCCGAGGCACCTTCCAACTCATCGCCACCTGCCGCTGCCCGTCGCGGGAGACCGCGATGAGTTGGCAGCTGAGCGGCCCGTGCACCCCTCGGAGCTCCATTGCCAGGTGCGTGCCCCATGCGCGGGTCTCGACCCCGATCACGCCGGTCGTACCGGTCGCACGGTCGGTGGCGGCGAAGCGTTCGCCGGTGAGCAGGAGTTCGCCTGCCGGACGGTGCACGCTGTCGGGCGTGGCGGTGGTGTCGTTCCCACGATCGGCGATCAAGGTGCCACCGACAGCGCCGGCCATCAGCAGGACGACGGCCGCGGCGGCCGCGAGGAGCCGGTCGGGGCGGATCCACCGCCGCTCGCCGACACCGACGATGCCGGGGGCGGCAGCCCGCCGGTCGCGGAGTTCGACCACCGAGCCGGTCGGTTCCGGGTCGTCGCTCACGTCGGACCCCGCACTGGAGGCAAGGACGGTGGGATCGACCTCTCTCAGCGCACCGGCGAGCCCGGCGAACTCCCGCAGCTCGGACTGGCACCTCGCACACCCGGTGAGGTGGCCGTCGAAGGCCTGCCGGTCTACATCCTCGAGCAGCCCGAGCGCGTACGCGGCGACGTCGGTGTGCTCACCGTGGTTGGTATCGATCGAAGTCATGGCAGTGTCACCCCCCGTTCTTCCAGCGCTAGGCGCAGCGCGCGCAGTCCGTAGTAGACGCGGGACTTCACGGTGCCGACTGGGACACCGAGATTGTCCGCCGCCTGATTGACCGTACGGTCCTTCAGGAACGTCTCCACGAGCACCTCGCGATGGGCCGGGGTCAGCGCCTGCAGCGCCTCGGTGACGGTGACGGTCCGCAGGAGCCGGTCGGTCTGGTCGTCGACGGGCACTTCCGGGAGCTCGTGTGCCACCTCGGCGGGCCGGGCGTCCCGTCGGCGCCGGTCGTCAATCACGATACGTCGTGCGACGGTGCCGAGCCAGGGCATCAGCGACCGTCCGTCAGGGTCGAGCTCCGCAGCGTTGCGCCAGGCCCTGAGCAACGTCTCCTGTACGACGTCCTCGGCCCACTGCCGCTGCCCGCCCGTGAGCCGCATGGCGAACGCAAGTAACGGTGTGTAGTAGTCCCGGTAGAGGATTTCCATGAGGTCCTGGCCCGGATCCTCGGTGGTCTGGGCGCGACGACCTCTTCTGCTGCTCACCCTGAAGGGGTTCATCGCTCGGCCTTCGGCATGTGGGATCTCTTGCTCGAACCGATCTGGTCTCGACGAGCCAACAACGTAGCAGCGAACGGGCCGCTCCCGGCCAGTCGTATTCCGCCCTGTGCTCGGCCGGTGACGCCCGTACGCCCTCGGATTGTCCCGACGGTACCCGACAACCCCGCGTACCGCCCGGGACGGATTGGCCGTTCAGGTCGCGCCCCGCTGACCTCGTGTCCTACTGTGTGCAGGCGGCGAGGCGCGCCGCCGGGGGCACGCGCAGCACGTCGAGAGCACCGCAACGGGGGCCTACACACGTCCGCACGAGCAAGTCAGCCCAGCGTTCAAGGTGGTTTCCATGGGTATTGGTGCCAGCATCTTCCTCATCGCGGTCGGCGCCATCCTGGCCTTCGCGATCGAGTACCACGTCTCTGGACTCGACATCTCCGTCGTCGGTTGGATCCTCATGGTCGTCGGGGCTCTCGGCCTCGTGGTGACCATGGTGATCTGGGCTCCGCGCCGCAGGCAGTCCTCCGGCCGCCCCGAGCAGTACGACACCCGCCGGCTTCCTGGGCGCTGACCTTCGGCCAGCGGCGAGCCGCCGACCGTCAGGCCGGGGGCCGGGACCGTCCAGGCGGGCTGGGGGCAGGCGCATCGGGGGTACGAAGCGAGGAGAGTCATGCGCGCAGCGAGGTACACCCGTGACGGCACCCTCCGGGTCGAGGAACACGAGCCGGTGCCTCCAGGCGCCGGTGAGGTCCAGATCGAGGTCGCGTACGCCGGTATCTGCGGGACCGACCTGCACATCCGTCACGGGGCGATGGACGACAGGGTCCCCGAGCGTGCGATTCTCGGCCACGAGGCGTCCGGCCGTGTGGCGGAGGTGGGCCAGGGGGTGTCCAAAGACCTGCTCGGCGCCCCCGTCACGGTCTTGCCGCTGCGGTGGTGCGGGACCTGTACCGCCTGCCAGGCCGGCCATTCCCACGTCTGTCAGCGCCTCCAGGTGATCGGTGTCGACCTGCCGGGGGCGATGCAGGGCCGGTGGACGGTACCCGCCGATGTCGTCGTCCGGCTTCCCGACGACCT
>JBOHED010000510.1:0-5124 GCA_050700915.1 Actinopolymorphaceae bacterium
GGTACGTACGACGAGGCGGTCGCGGTGGTCGTCGACGCCGGACGCGCGGCGGCCGAGGCGACCGGCACCGGCTTCGGGCTCGTCGTCGCCGCCAACCGGAACCGCGGGCCGGACGAGGCTGTCGAGATAGCCCGGCTGGCGGCCGCGCGTGCCGACGGTGGGCTAGAGGGCCGGCCTCGCGATGAGGTGGTGGGCTTCGGGCTGGACGGCGACGAAAGTGACGCACCTCCCGCGGACTTCGTGGCGGCGTTCAGGATCGCCCGGGCGGCCGGGCTGCTCGCCGTTCCTCACGCCGGTGAGCTGGCCGGGCCTGCGAGTATCCGCGACGCACTCGACCTGCTCGGCGCGGAGCGGCTCATGCACGGCGTCCGGGCCGTGGAGGATCCGACGCTCGTGGCGCGCCTGAAGGAAGGGCGGACCAGCCTCGACGTGTGCCCGACGAGTAACGTCCTGCTCTCTGTCGTACGGTCCCTCGCCGAGCATCCGCTGCCCCTCCTGCTCGACGCCGGGGTCGCGTGCAGTGTGAACGCGGACGACCCGTTGCTGTTCGACACCGACCTGCTCCGGGAGTACGAGAAGTGCCGTACCGAGCTGGGGCTCTCCGACGACCAGCTCGCCGCCGTCGCGCGTACCTCCGTCCTCTCCTCCGCCGCGCCGGAGACGGTGAAGAACCAGGCGACCGCTGGGATCGACGACTGGCTCTCCAGCTGACCCGAGGGACCTGTCTTTCGTCAGGGCACTGTCGGTTTCAGGTCAGCTGGGTGCGCAGCCAGGCGAAAGCCGCCTCCTGCATCTCCAGGTCGAACTTGTGCGGCCCGTCGTAGAACTCGCCGACGTAGGCTCCCGGCCGCCCCGCCCGGCGGTACTGGTCAGCGATCGCCGCGTCGGCGGCCTTCATCCCGTCGAGGGTGAAGATCTGGTCCTCCCGGTCGTACTGCACGAGCAGCGGCGACGGAGCCCGGCTCGCCGCGAGGTCCGGCCAGTCACACAGTTTGGCCAGCCCGGGCGGGAAGAACATCCACGTGTGGTTGTCGACCAGCCGGTCCAGCAGCGCGGCGTGGGTGCTCATCATGCCGACGACCACGGCGGCGCCGATGTCGTCGCAGGTCGCCTGAAGCAGCGCCGACCGGCACCCGCCACCGGACAACCCGACACATCCCGCCCGGTCCCCGGCGACGTCGGGCCGTGACCGGAGATAGGTCACCGCCACCCGGTCCTCGTACGCCACGACGCCGGCCAGGGTGGTGCCCAGAACGCTGCAGTACTTCGCCACCAGGTCCTCGTGGAAGCGGGCAGTACGTTCGTACGCCTCCTCCGGTCCGTCACCCGCGGCCGTCGCGGACTGCGCGCCCTGCAGGCGGAGCCGTTCGGGCATCGTCTCCAGCGGGAACCGCCGGCTGCTCCAGCAGAAGACATCGGGCACGACCACGACGAAGCCCTCGCGGGCCAGTGCGTTCGCGTACGCCCGGCCGCCGTAGCACTGGTCGCGCATCCTGATCACTCGCTCGGGCACTGTCCCGTCCGGCCCGTCAGCGACCTTCTCCTTGCCGTAGGTCTTCACCCCGTCGTGGCTGTGCAGGGCCACGACGCCGGGCAACGGCGCGCCGACGCCGCTCGGCCTCAGCACCCACGCGAGGGTCCGCGGGCCATAGCCCACCGACCACGACACCTCCTCGCCGTCGACACCGTCGCGGGTCCAGATCCGTTCTGTGCGTATTTCGGTGGGTACGGCGGGCGCTGTGGCGAAGCCGAGGACGTCGCGGATCGTGCTCCGCAGCTCCGGACCGGGTTCGACCGCCGCCCGCTGCCCGCGGTGCTTGGCGGCCGCGTCGACCAGATCGGTGTACGCACCAAGATGCTCCACGCGAAACTCCTTTTCGTATGACCGGTCGGGACAGCGTGAGGGTCAGGTCCCCGTGGAACGGTCAGGACAGCGGGCGGTAGAGGTCGGCCTGGAAGCGGTACGCATCGCCGCGATAGGTGGTCCGGCTGGTCAGCACGGGTACCTCGGCCGAGTCGTACGTGACCTCCTGCCCGACGAGCACCGGGCTCCCTTCGGCGATGCCGAGCAGGCGCGCGGTCTCGTGCTCCGCGGCCGCGGCCTGGACGGCGTAGGAGCTCCGCGCCACCGCCACGCCGCACAGCTCGGCCAGCGCGTCGTAGAGCGACCGGTCCTCCAGGTCAGCCGCGACCAGCGCCTCGGCGCGGGCGGCGACCAGGATCGTGGTGTCGAGGCAGACGGGTACGGCGTCCATGCCGCGCACCCGTCGGATCTCCAGGACCCGGGACGACGGCGTGATCCGCAGCCGCTCCGCCTCCTCGAAGGTCGCGGGGCGTACGTCCTGGGCCAGGATGTGCGAGCTCGGCTCGAGCCCCCTGGAGCGGGCCATCTCGCTGAAACTCTGCAGCACGCTGGGCGGCTCCCCCACCACTCTGCGGGCGACGAACCAGCCGCGCTGGGACGCCCGCTGGAGCAATCCTTCGGCGGCCAGTCGGCCGAGTGCCTGGCGAAGGGTCGTACGACTGACACCGAGGCGCGCGGCGAGGTCGCGCTCGCCGGGGAGGCGGCTGCCCTCCGGATAGATGCCGCGGCGGAGCGCGTCGGCAAGCTCGGTGTAGGCCCCCTGGGCGGCAGGTCCCGACGCGACGACCGGTGATCCGCCGACGTCGACCGCTGGACCGGCGCGGTCGGCTCCTCGACGGGTGGCGGAGGCGGCGGCGGGGCTCGCCACGCCGGTCCCGGTCCCCACCTGCGTACTCACAGCGTGGACGGTACCAAGCCGGCGCCGGCTCACGTCCACGTCAGCATCTGTCCTCAGGTCTGGACGAACTCCGGCGGCGGCATGGACCCGCGCAGCCGCGCGACCACCTCCGGCGTCACGTCCCCGCCGGCCTCGGCGATCGCGTCGAGGGCCGCCCCCGCGACTGGTGGCAGCGTGGCGAGCCGGGGCTGGGCCCCGGCGAACCGTTCCCGCAGCGCCGCCACCGTGGCCGCCCGCACCGGTGACCCGTCGGCAGCCATGACCGAGCCGGCGAGGACGACCGGCACCTCGTCGCGTTCGACCGCGAAGCCGACCCGGGAAGCCGTCACCCGCGCATAGTCAGCCAGGTGCTCGCCGTGTTCGCGCAGGATGCGGAGCGCCACCTCGTCGCCGTCCGCCGCCGAGCCGGCGATCTCCCGGGCGGCGGTGTGCCACGGCCGCGACGGCCGCCCGCCCCGGCGAGTGAACTGGTGCAGCATCTCCTCGACGTCGGCGTACCCGAAGTAGGCGAGCAGCCGCTTCGTCAGCACCGTCCTCGGCCCCAGGCCCAGCTCTGACCGGTAGACCGCCCGCAGCGCGCTCGCGACCAGCCCTGACGCGCCATGCGCGTCCTGGATCCAGAAGCTCATGCTCCACTCGTCGCCGCCCGGTCCGCGTCCCGCCACCGCCGACCCAGTTCCCGCGATGACGGCGACGCCGGTGCCGCCCGGTTCGCCGCAGCGGATCGCCGCGAACCCGTCGTTGGAGATCGAACATCGGTCGTACCCCCGCAACGCCGCGACGTCCGGCAACTCCGCCACCAGCGCGTCCACCCAGAACGCATGGTCCTCGGGCCAGTCGACGCCGGCCAGCCGGAACGCGGCCCCGCCGATGTCGTCCGTCCCGGCGCCCGCCGCTGTCAACGCCTCCTTGACGGCATCGAGCACGGCGGCGACGGCGACGCGCTCCGAGGCCGCGCCGTAGATGTCGCCGTTGCCGCTCCGGCCGTGTCCGACGACGGCACCAGCCGAGTCGCACAGCAGGACGACGGTCTTGCTGTTGCCGGCGTCGACGCCGAGGTAGAGCGGACTCATCAGGCGTGACCCTAAGGCTGCAGCCGGGCGGGCAGGTGGGCGGCGTGGGCCGCGGCCATTTCGGCGTACAGCTCCTCGGCCACGGTCAGGGTCGGCACCAACGGGTGGGCGGCCAACGCGCGGACCCCATCGGCCGCGGATCCCTCCCATCCGGCCTTCGCGGCCAGCACCTGGTGCTCGGCCAGCGCCTGGACGAGTCCCCGCACCGCGTGCGGCAGCGGTTTCTGCGGCAGTGGGGTGAACCCGCTGGCGTCCACCTTCGTCGACACCTCGACCACCACGTCGTCGTCGAAGCCGGGCAGCGCACCACCGACGTTCGGCAGGTTGACCGGCAGCACGTCGCCGGTGTCGTTGTAGTACGCGTTCATCGCGTCGATCGCGAGCTCCAGCTCGTGGATGCCACCGCGTGAACGCCGCGGGTCGAGGACTGGTTCGTGGGACTTCGCCTGCTCTGTGTAATGCGCCCAGTAGCCGGGGACCTCCGCCATGATGTCCTCGGCCCGGGTGGTGGCCTTGCCGCGCAGCTGCCGCAGCACCTCGTCGCGGTAGTAGTAGTTGAGGAAGTAGTACGAAGGAACCGACTCCATCGCCAGCGTCAGCCGCAACAGCCGATGCGAGTCGGCGCCCATGGCCGGGTCGTCGCAGCGCTTGTCGTACGTCTCCCGCAGGACGGGGATGAAGTCCTCGCCGTCGTAGGTGTGCTCCGTACTCCAGCAGTTGTGGTTGATACCGACCATGGTCGTCTGGAGCTTGTCGGGGTCGAGGCCCGCGGTGGCGGCCACCCCCGCCGGGAAGATGATCGGTCCCTCGCACAGCGAGACGATCGGGATGTCGGTGTAGCTCGTCATCGCCTGCGCCACGATGTTGACCGGGTTGGTGTAGTTGAAGATCCGTGCGTTCGGCGCCACGGCGGACAGGTCGTCGGCCACCGCCTGCATCACCGCGATCGACCGTAGCGCCATGAAGAACCCGCCCGGACCCTGCGTCTCCTGGCCGATGACGCCGTGCTTGAGCGGGATGCGTTCGTCGAGGGCGCGCGCCTCGAAGCCGCCGGGCCGGAAGCTGGAGAGCACGGTGTCGACGTCACGGAGTCCTTCACGCCGGTTGGTGGTCGCGATGATCGTGAGGTCGAGGCCGGCCTGCTTCGCCATGCGTACGGCCAGTTCCTTGATCAGCGCGAGGCGTTCGGCGTCGAGGTCGATGAGCACGACCTCGGATCCGTCGAACTCCGCACCGTGGTGGACGAACGACGCCATCGTGCCGGCCGCACGTGTCGAGCCACCTCCCAG
>JBOHED010000511.1:0-4182 GCA_050700915.1 Actinopolymorphaceae bacterium
GCAACGATCTCGACGGTGGCGGGCCGGACGTCGTGGTCGGGCTTCCCTCCTACGACCTTCCGAGCAAGCCGGACGCCGGCGCGATCGCGGTGTTCTCCAATGTCGCCGGACCAGGTGAGCCCAACCCGTCGCCGCCGGCCGCTCGTACCATCCTGACCGCCGACGACTTCCCCGGGCTCACCTCGCAGGTCGGTGCGCGGTTCGGCGCGTCGCCAGTGCTGTGGAACGACGGCCCGGACGACGCGGACCACTGCGCCGACCTGCTCGTCGGCTCCCCCGGCCAGAACGTCGCCGGCCAGGCGGGCGCTGGACGGGCCTACCTGCTGCACGGCAGCGACCAGGGCCTGGATGGCGTGCTGAACACGTACGACGAGGCGGGCCTCGACGGAACCGGTGGGCCGCAGGCAGGCGCCCACTTCAGTGCGGCCATCGCCGCCGAGACCTCGAGCATGATCGCTATCGGTGCCCCGGGTCGCGACATCGGTGACGCGACCGATGCCGGCCGCGTGGTCCGGCTCGACTATCTGCTCTCCGACCAGCCACCCATCGTCTCGGTCGTACAGCAGGGAGGTCTCGGCGCGGACAACCCGGAGGATGGTGACCGGTTCGGCGAGGTGGTCCACCTGTTCGGTACCGGGGATGGTCCGGTGCTGATCGTCGGCGTTCCACATGAAGATGTCGGGACGAAGGTCGACGCCGGCGCCGTCGCGGCGCAACCCCCGAACGGCCCACTGTCGGTGGTCACCCAGGACTCGCCGGGTGCCGGTGGATCGGCCGAGTCCGGGGACCGCTACGGCGCCTCCATCGACAGCTACAGCACATTCGTCGTCGACCATCCCGTCTGCATGGTCGCGGTCGGCGTGCCGGGCGAGGACCTGGGCGGCGCCGCCAACGCGGGCATGGTGTCGTACGCCGCGGTCGATCTGTTCCTGCCCGAGGAACCGGTGGCCCCGATCAGGGGCCTGGCTTTGACCATCAGCCAGGACAGCGGCGGTGTGCCAGGGGGCGTCGAGGCCGGCGACCAGTTCGGCTCGGTCGTCGCGACTGGCGAGTTCGGGGCGGAGCGCCTCCACCTGGTTGCCAGTTCGCCAACCGAGGATCTGGGCACGATCAGGGACGCCGGGATGGTGACCATGACCAGGATCGATCCTCAGACCGGGACCACGCTCCCCGGTGCCCAACCGGGCTCGTGGACCCAGGGCTCGGCCGGCGTCGCGGGCACTCCCGAGACCGGTGACCGGTTCGGCTCCGGGGTGACCGGCGCGCAACTCTCCCAGCCGGTCGACGATGAGGATCCCAACTGGGCGGTGCTTCTGGTCAGCGTCGCTGGCGAGAACGTCGGGAACGCGTCCGACGCCGGCATGGCCTATCTGGGCGTGCCGGCCGGCCAAGGATCCGTCGGCCTCTCGCCGCCTACGCCTCAGAGTGGTGCCGGGTCGGGCATGGCCGGCATGCACATGCTTCTGGGCTGATGATCCGACCCCGGTGTCGGCCACGACGGTACTGGCGAGTGGAGGACCTTCGGGGAGTTCCCTGACTGTCCGTATCGGTGCGAGGCTGACGCGAGAAAGGGTCGTGAGGGGAGGTGCATCCCATGGCGAAATTCCTCGTGGAGGCAAACTACACGGCGTCAGGCGCGAAGGGGCTGCTCAAGGAGGGTGGGACGGGACGTCAGGCCGTGGTTCAGGACGTATGTGCGCAATTGGGTGGCAAGGTGGAAGCACTCTATTTCGCGTTCGGTGACCACGATTTCTACAGCATTCTCGACTTCCCGGACAACGTCTCGATGGCGGCTGTCGAGCTCGCGGTGAAGGCGAGTGGTGCGATCGACACCAGGACCGTTGTCCTGTTGACGCCGGAGGAGGTCGATGCGGCCACCAGGAAGCCGGTCGAGTTCCGAGTGCCAGGCAGCTGACCGACGGTCATGCCGCCGACCGCCGACCGCCGGCGCCGAGTGGCGGCGGCTGCCATGGACGTTCCGCTCTCAGTCTTGGGCTACCTCTGCGGGAGAGGCGTGGCTATCCAGCTGGCCGCGCAGCCAGCGGCCGGTGAATGACGTGGGGTGGGCCGCGATCTCCTCGGGCGTGCCCGCGACCACCACTCGGCCGCCAAGATGCCCTCCCTCGGGACCGAGGTCGATGACGCGGTCGGCATGCTTCACCACGTCCATGTGATGCTCGATCACCAGGACCGTGTGACCCGCGTCCACCAGCCGGTTGAGGCACTCGAGCAGGCGCGCGATGTCGGCCAGGTGGAGGCCGGTGGTGGGCTCGTCGAGGATGTAGAGGGTGTGTCGGCCGCGCTGCAGCTTGGACAGCTCCAGGGCAAGCTTGAGCCGCTGAGCCTCGCCTCCGGAGAGGGTGGTTGCGGACTGGCCCAGCGTCAGGTAGCCGAGGCCGAGCTGGTCCAGCAGCGCCAGCTTGCGCACGATCGGACGGTGGCCGGCGAAGAAGTCCAGCGCCTCCTCGACGGACAGGTCCAGCACCTCGGCGATCGACTTCCCCTCGTGCGTCACCTCCAGCGTCTCGGCGTTGAAGCGGGTGCCGCGGCAGGCCTCGCACGGGGTCTCGGTGTCGGGCATGAAGTGCAGCTGGGTGAGCACTGTGCCGGTACCCGCGCAGTCGGGGCAGCGACCCCCCTTGACGTTGAAGCTGAAGTGGCCCGGTCCGTACTCCCGGTGACGCGCCTCGGGCGTAGCCGCGAACAGCTCACGGACAGCGGTGTAGAAACCGAGGTAGGTGGCGGGGTTGGAGCGTGGCGTACGCCCGATCGGCGACTGGTCGATGTCGACCACGCCCGAGAGATGCTCGACGCCCTCGATGCGGTCGTGGAGGCCGTAGAGCTGGCGGGGATCGATCATCAGGTTACGCAGGCGCTGGTAGAGGATGTCGTTGATCAGGGTGCTCTTGCCTGACCCGGAGACCCCGGTCACGCATACGAGGAGGCCGAGGGGAAACTCCACGTCGATGCCACGGAGGTTGTTCTCGCGGGCGCCGCGGACCACCAGCCGACGCCCATCCGGCCGGCGCCGCGTGCTCGGCGCCGGGATCGACCGGCCACCAGAGAGGAACTGTCCGGTCGGGGACCGCTCGCACGCGAGGAGGTCATCCAGGGTGCCTTGAGCGACGACCTCCCCTCCGTGTACACCCGCTCCGGGCCCCAGCTCGACCAGGTGGTCGGCGGCTCGGATCATGTCCTCGTCATGCTCGACGACGACCACCGTGTTGCCCAGGTCGCGCAGCCGACGGAGCATGGTCACCATCCTCCCCCCGTCACGCGGATGGAGGCCGATGGTGGGCTCGTCGAGCACGTAGAGCATGCCCATCAGGCCCGATCCGATCTGGGTCGAGAGTCGGATGCGCTGCGACTCCCCGCCCGAAAGGGTGCTTGATCGGCGGTTGAAGTCGAGGTAGTCGAGACCGATGCCGACGAGGAGTTCGAGGCGGCCGGTGATCTCGTCCAGCACGTGCGCGGCCGCGGTACCACCTCGGTGCGGCGGCGGCAGCGAGCGCAGCGCTTGCAGCAGCTCGACGAAGTTCAGGCCGCCGAGCTCGTGCAGCGTACGCCCCCCGACTTTGAACAGCTGGCGTGAGGGACGCAGCCGGGTGCCCCGGCAATCGGGGCAGGTCATCTCCACCATCACCCGGCGGAGCCACTCGTCCATCTCCCTGCGGGTCTCGGAGCGCTGGCGGTAGGCGCGATAGGCGCGCTCGATGTGGCCCTGCACACCGTCGAACGCCATCTCCAGCCCGTCGCGGTCGAAGCCCCGGTCCCGGCGTACCGCCTCGGGAGGGCGCAGCAGCGGGATGCGGACACCGTTGGTGCCGTGGAGAAGCACGTCCTTGGCCGGCTCGGGCAGGTCGGCGAAGGGGGTGTCGAGGTCGAAGCTGTAGCGCATGGCCAGGCTGTAGAGCATGCGCGAGAACCAGGTCTCGGCGTCGTAGGTGATGGTCGAGAAGCAGCCCTTGCGGATGCTTCTGCCAGGGTCGGGTATCAGCAGGTCCCGGTGCACCTGAAGGTACGTACCCAGCCCGGAGCAGGTGCGGCAGGCGACGGCCGGGTTGTTGAACATGAACAGCTGGTGGACCAGGTCGGAGGCGACGAATCCATGCTCCGGGCAGCCGAGCTCGAGCGCCGCCGGGGCGGTGGGCACGACCCGGACGAAGTTCTCGCCCGTGACCA
>JBOHED010000512.1:0-5787 GCA_050700915.1 Actinopolymorphaceae bacterium
GAAACTTCCCGGCCCGGCGAGGACTCCGTCCTCGATCCGCAGCGGCATCCGGGCGAGTGTGCCGCGTGACCACACCGTGTCGTAGTGGCCGAGGACGACGACGGGCGCGACGTCGGGCTCCGCGCCCAATACCGTGAGCGAGAGGTGGGGAGCACCGTCCGGGCCGAGCGGGTGCCGGGTCAGCGTTCCGAACTCGCCGAACAGCTCCTCGAGCCGGCCGGCCAGCTCCATCAGACCCGCCGGGTCGTCCGAGCCGGACTCGATGCCGACCAGCTCGGCGAGCAGGTCGACCATCTCCTGCCGCCGGGGCTCAAGCCGCGCGCGGACCTCCCCCGCGATCGATCCGCCCATGCCCGTCAGTCTGCCAGGACGTCAGTCAGCCAGGACGGGGAGTACGACGTGCGACGGGTGAGCGGCGCTGTGGTGCACGGTGTTATCCGCCACCTGGTGCCGGTGATGCCGCCCGATCGGCTCGCCGGTGTTGGGGTTGGGGTCGAACCGCGGGAAGTTGCTCGACGACACGTCGACCCGGATCCGGTGTCCCTTGCCGAAAACCGCGCCGGTGCCGTACATCGGGATGCGCACTTCGTACACCTGGCCGGGAACCATCGGCTCGGGCTTGGCCGGATCGTTGCGGTAACGGCAGCGGAAGATCGAGTCGGAGATGTTGACCGCGTACCCGTGCGGGTAGTCGGCCGAGGAGGGAAACACGTCGACGAGCTTCACGGTGACGTCGGTGTCGGGCGCCGTCGACGAGACGTACAGCACGGCGGACAGCGGGCCGACCACCGTCACGTCCGCCGGCAGCGGCTCGGTCTGGAACACCACGACGTCGTGGCGCGCGGACAGCGGGAAGTACGGCGGTCGGGCGCCGAGCACATCCGGCGCGGTGCGCTGGTCCTGACCGCCGACCTTGACGATGGACGCCCAACGGTCTTCGTACGGAACACGCTCCGCGAGGGCCTCCGGCACCGGCACCTGGTCGGACAGCGAGGAGATGTTGCCGCCGATCGTCGGCACCGGGTCAGCCGGATCGTACCGGAACGTCGTGCTCTCGCCCGCGCCCTCCCTGGGCACACGTGCGGGTGGTTCCGGGCCGAGGGATCCGTCGCCCCGCAGGTAGTACGCGACATCGGCGACCCCGGGCGGTGGGAACTGGGTGTCGCCACACCATCCGCCCCCTCGGTAGAGCCGCCCCTCGCGCGACCGGGTGCCGTCGCCCACACCCATGACGAAGACGCGGACGGGGTCCTCCCGGTCGACGCCGTTGTCGACGCCCTTCAGCCAGCGGTCGAACCACCGCAGGTGCAGATGGTGGAAGTCGTCGGCGAGATTGCCGGCGACAGCTGCCCGCGGGCCGAACTCGACATCACCGGCGAACGTCGTGTCCACCGTGGTCGAACCGTGCGTCCACGGGCCCATGACGAGGTGGACGGGACCGTTCTTGCGCTGCGAGAGCCCGGTGAAGTTCTCGATCGTCGCCCGGGTGTAGGAGTCGTACCACGCGCCACACAGCAGCAGTGGCACGTCGGCGAAGTCGTCCCAGTGCCTCATCACATGGAAGCCGGGGCGCTCCCAGAACTCCTCGTAGTCGCCGCGGGTGTAGAGGTCCAGCGCCCACCGCTCGATCGACGGCGAGTGGGCGAGCGGTGTCAGGCCCGGGCGCAGCGGCAGCCGCCGCAGCCACTCGGCCGCCGAGACCGCGCTCTGCGCGGCTGTCAACTCGAGGTTGCGGGTGTTGGCCGGTGTCGTCGCGGCCTCCATGAACGCCCAGGTGAGGAAGCGCAACTCCATCGTGCCGTTGTGGCGTACCGAACTCGTGTAGGCGTTCGACCCGGACTGGTTGACCACCATCGCGGCGAGGTGAGGCGGGTTCAGCGCGGCGGCCGCCGTCTGGGTCCACCCGGAGTACGACGTGCCCATCGTGCCCACCGCGCCACTCGACCAGGCCTGCGTGCCGAGCCACTCGATCGTGTCGTAGCCGTCCTCGGGCTCCTGGACGAGGAAGTCGAAGGTGCCCTCCGAGGCGTACCGTCCCCGGCAGTCCTGGATGGCCATCGCAAAGCCGCGGCGCGCGAAGTATTCCCCCAACTCGCGCATCGCGGCGCTCCGCTTGTTGTACGGCGTACGTACGAGGACAACCGGAAACGCTCCGGCGGCACGGGAGTCCGGAGCGGCGGGATCCGCCGGAAAGAACAGGTCCGTGGCGAGCTCGACGCCGTCGCGCATCACCAACCGCACGTCACTTGCCAGCAGTACGCCGAACTCGCTCGGCGACTCCGGTTGCCCTCGCCAGTCAGCCCCGTCAGCCACGTCAGCCACGTCAACTACTCCCTGAGAGTGCCCGCGATGCGCCCGATGCTACGTCGGCGACACCGCGGCGTCGGGGTGACGCGGATGACCATGTTCGGCGCGCCCGGGCAGATCGGACCACGGCAACCGCCCGACCCGCCTTACCTGCGGGTGCACCACTGATGAACTTTGTCCGTTCCAGAAGGCGGGCGATAGCGGGACAGAAGCAGCAGACTGCACAATTCGGAACCAGCGACCGGAGAGAGCCGTCACAACCCACGCAAGTGGGCGGCGTTCACCTCGCGATACGGACTCTTGGCCTACGTTGGAGCGGCATGTTACAAGAGACGTACACAGCGTGATCGGACGCCGAGGCAAACCCGGAGGGCGACCCGATGAGACGCCAGCGCCACCACAGTGGCGGTCACGTCGACACGGCCACGGCGGACGACGCCGGCAGGCACTTACCAGCCCGCACTCCGTCCGCCCTTTCCGGTACCGTACGCACGCATTCCCGCGGCCCCACCCGGCCCTTCACACGCCTGACGCGACCCACTGCCTCCACCCAAGTGACAAGACCGTCTCTCCCTACTGAGGGGGCCGCGCGATGGTGAAACGTTGGCAGCGAACCCGCACGAAACGACAGCTCACGGAGCAGGAGCGGCACCGCGAAGAGCTGCACATCCAGCAGATGAGCGAGGACGCGGTAGTCCGCTCGGAGAAGACCGAGCAGCGGGTCCAGCGCCTCAAGGTGCTGCTACATGCGTCGCTCTCCCGTCCGGTCGAACCCGTCGACTTCGAACACCTGAAGAGGTCGTTACCCACCGTCGACCTCGGCACTGACGCCGACCCGCATCCTCTTCCGCACTGGGAGGAGTACGCGCCCCGGCCGACGAACCTCCTCACCCGCCTGCTGACCCGCGCGGCGCGGCGGACGACCGAGGAGGAGGCGGAGGTGGCGTACGCCAGCGCGCTGGAGCGTTACCGCGCCGACGAAGCGGAGCGGCAACGCCGGATCGAGGAGCTGCGGCGTTCACACGCGAACGAGCACGCCACCGAACTCCAGAAAGCCCTTGCCCACAACGCGTCCATCGACGAGTTCCGCGACGCCGTGCTCGCCGGTGACCGCAAACGGGCAAGCGAGTATTTCACCCGGGTCTTCGCCACCATCTCCGACCGGTCCAGCTTTCCCCGCGACCGGCGCTTCGCGTACGTTCCCGAGTCCAAGCTCCTGCTGGTCGAATGGCAGCTTCCGAGCACCGACGTCGTACCACGGGAGAAGGAGTTCCGCTTCAACAAGGCGACCGACTCGGTGAGCGTCTACAAGTGGCGGTCGGCCTCCGAGCTCCGCGGTGTCTACCACGACCTGATCGCCCAGATGGGACTGCGCGCGGCCAACACCGGGTTCGGGGCCGATCCGGCGGGGCTCGTGGAGACCGTCGTCTTCAACGGCATGGTCACCACCGATGACGGTACGAGCGCGTGCCTGATCACCATGAGCGTCTCGCGACGCCGCTTCAGTCGGCTCAACCTCGACGACCTCGGCGACGCGCTGGAGCTGGTCCGCAAACAGTGCGGAGCGGAGGTTTCGCCTTATCCGGAAGAGCTTGCCGGTGTCACGCCGATCCTTTCGTACGACCTGGCCGACCCGTCCGTGGCGCCAGCGACGGCGAGCCGGGCGCCCGACCTCGCGACCGCGCCGATCGAGGAGTTCTGGCGGCTGGTCGAGAGGCTCCTGGAACGCATGGGCTACTCCGTCACCGCCCTCGACGGGGCAGCCGGCAGCTATCTCGCGACCTCCTCGGGCGCTGAGCCAGGCCGCAAGGTCGTGCACGTCCGCCGAAGCGCCGACCGGCTGGAGACCTCCGAAGTCCGCGGGCTCGCCTCGGCCGTACGCCGCGAGCGCGCGGACGGTGGCATGCTCCTGACGACCTCCGGGCTCGATCCCCAGGCGTACGACTACGCGCACCGGCGGCCGTTGCGGCTCTTTGACGGACACAACGTGCTCGCGCTGTGCCAGCAGCACGGGCTGCCCGCCCGGATCGAAAGTGTCGACTCCTCCGGTGCCGAAGTGCCGGGCAGCTCGGCCGTACCTGAGCAACGGCACGACCGCACCCCGTCCAGCGCCGACCGCTGATCAGGCGTTGGCGTCGTCGATGCCGCTGAGGATCTCGTCGACGTCGGTACGTTCGAGCCCGGACGCCTGCAACAGATCGTGAACCGCTGACCGCACCTGTGCCACCACGACCTTGCCGGAGAACCCGCACATGTCCACTGACGACGTCGCCAACTCGGCCGCGTCGACCAGGCCACGCCTTGCCGCCCGCGGTTCCTCACCTCTGGCGAGTTCGTTCCGGAGAGTACGTACGGACTCGGCGAGTCGGCGGACAGCCGCCACGAGCTGTGCAGGGACCGGCTCGTCGTCGCGGATGACGACGATCACCCGGCGCGCGAGGACACGTGTGTTGCGTACGGCGTGGTCGAGATCGGTCACCGCATCGACGTACGACGTGAGATAACCGCGGGCCCGCCAGCGCACCGGAGCGATGCGGGCGATCTCCGTACCCGCTGCGAGCGCCTCTCGAAAGTCGCCGAACGACCCCTCGATCTGTCGGGATCGCCCGAGTGCGGCACGGGCGGCCACCCGATCCTTCGCGGCGAGCGCCGCCGCCAGGTCGTCGAGGGTGCTCGACAGCTCGTCGAGCACCCGGCCGGCCGCCCGCCGCGCCACGACCGCGGGGTTGATGGGCAGCAGGAGAGCGTTGACAAGCAGCCCGATGGCGCCTCCGACGAGGGCGTCGACGAAGCGGGTCGTGGCGGCTCCCACGGTGCTGGTCGCCGGGACGAGCGCGACAACGAGGATCGCCGACGCCGCGCCCTGGTTGACCAGCAGGGGTCCGCCTCCGGTGAGGACGGCGGCGGCCATCGCGAGAAGCACCACCAGCCCGATCTGCCAGGTGCCTCGGCCGATCGCCCCGATGAGGAGTTCGGCGACCAGGACGCCGAGGGCCACGCCAATCACCAGCTCGACCGACCGGCGGAGCCGTTGGCCCAGCGACACACCCAGCGACAGAACCGCGGCGATGGGGGCGAAGAACGGTTGCTGATGCCCGACGAGGCGCGTCGCGACGTACCATGCGAGACCGGCAGCGACGGCGGACTGGACGATCGGCAGCAGGGTACGCCCGAGCCGGCGGACGCGGTTGCCGGCCGACTCCCGGGACCGCTGCGCCACGTCGTCGAGGATCGCCTCGCCCCTGCGTACCAGCCCCGCCACCGGTCGTCGGCCAGTCATCACACCTTCTGTCGCCTACTGGTGGTCGCGTCCGGCGGGCGTTCCGGGACGGACGCGAGATCCCGCCGTCGTCACAGGTACAGGCCGGTCTGGTCGTCCTCGAGTCGTTCGGACGCGACCGCGTGGATGTCGCGCTCGCGCAGCAGGACGTACTCCTCGGCGTGCAGCTCGATCTCCGCGCGGTCCTCCGGATCGAAGAG
>JBOHED010000513.1:0-2897 GCA_050700915.1 Actinopolymorphaceae bacterium
GTGCACGGTCGAGGCAACGAATATGGGCGGCAGAAAGCGCACGTGCACCACGCACGCCTCTGCGTCGAGGCCTCAGCCGAGCGTCGCGAGACCCCGCTCGATCGCCTCGATCAGCTGGGGTCGCAGCTCATGCCCGCTGATCACCGCGTCGACCGAGCCGACCTCGACGGCCCGCTGGATGCTGTGTACCCGGTCGAACCCGGCCGCGACCTCGCCGAGCTTCTCCGCCCGGACGGCCGTGCGGACCTCCACGAGCTCCGTCGCCATCGCCGCGCGCTCGGCTCCGCTCGCCTCGTCCACTCGCGCCGCGAGGGACGACACCCGCGGGTCGGCCGACGTCCGCGCGTCGACCTCACCGGCGAACACCACCGCGGCCGCGGGCGCGCCACCGATCACCGACGCGTACGAGCCCTCCACCGCAAGGACGGTCAGCTGCGGGTTCAACGCCTTGGAGAAGACCACGAACGCGCCGCCGTGGTAGCGCGACACCACACAGAACACGATCGGGCCGTCGAAGTTGACGATCGCCCGGCCGATCTCCGCGCCGTACTCGAGTTGCAGGTTCCGCATCGAGTCCGGTGACCCGTCGAAGCCGGAAAGGTTCGCCAACACCACCAGCGGCCGGTTTCCGCTGGCCGCGTTGATCGCTCGTGCCACCTTCTTCGACGAGCGCGGGAACAGCGTGCCCGAGGTGTAGACGTCGGGACCGTCGGTGGGCGGGAAGCCCCGGCGGGGTACGGACTTGGACTCGACCCCGAGCAGGCAGACCGGGTATCCACCGAGCCGCGCGTCCTGAACCACGGCGGTGTCGGCGTCGGCCATCCCGGCCCAGCGTTCCAGCACCGGATGGTCCTGGTCGGTAACCGCCCGCATCACCGTACGAATGTCGAACGGCTTCTTGCGGTCCGGGTTCGTGACGGAAGAGAAGATGTCGCCGACGGCGCGAAAATCGCTGCCCGGTGCGTTGTGTGGATAGCTGGTGACGTCCCGGTCGTGCGGATCGGTGGTCTCGGCCCGCCGCGGCCCGGACTCCCCCGGGGCGACGTAGGTGAGGTCGTAGTGCGCCATCAGCACGTCCCGGGCACTCTTCAGGTCCGGCGCCCAGTACTGCGCCTGCCCGTTCGGACCCATCACCCGGTCGTAGCCGCCGATGCCGAAGTTGTCCTCCGCGGAGACACCGCCGGAGAAGTCCAGCGACTGCTTGCCGGTCAGCACCATCGCGCTGTCCGGCGTCATCACCAGGATGCCCTTGGTGTGCATCAACATCGTCGCCTCGGCGTTCCAGTACGGCTGCGCGCCGACGTTGATGCCCGCGACGACGATGTTGATCTCGCCGCCGTCCTGGGTGAACTCGACGATCCGCCGGAGCGCCCTCGCGATCCAGTCCATGTTCTCCGTACCGGAGTCCATCGAAATCCGGGCACCGGCGGACAGCGCGAACCAGTCGAGCGGCACCTGCAGCCGCTCGGCCAGGTCGAGGGCGGCGATGATCCGCGAGCACTCGGCCTCCGCCACCGCGCCGAGCGCCTTCGTCGGATCGCCGCTGAGCACCACGCGGGTGATGCCCTCGGGGTAGCGCAGCGTCGGCGTGGTGACCACCCCGGCGATCAGCCCGGCCTTGTTGAGACCACGCGGCCGATCGACCGGTACGAGCGTTCCGGCGTCGTCCAGGTCGTACTCGACGACCGAGCCGCCGGGACCGGCGATCATGTCGGTCAGCTCGTACGGGTAGACCATGTTGCGGCGCCGCGAGCGCAGCACCTTCTGGGCGTAGTCGTCGAGCGGCTTGAGTGGCTCGGTGGCGGGCGGCTCGACAGAGGTGACGACGCCGGCACCCGGTTGGTAGGAGAACCGCGCGACCACCGGCACCACCGTGCCGTCCGGCCCGCTGACTCGCCCCTCCGCCCGCACCTCCTCGATGCCGGCGCCGGCGGTGAGCGGGGCGATGTTGCGCTGCAGGGCGGTGAGCTCGTCGACCTGGACGTCGACGACCGGCCAGATGTGCACCCAGACGTGGTTCATGTCCAGGCGCGCTCCGGCCGTGCCCCGCGCGCTACGGGCCCGGCGAATACCCTCCAGGCAGTTCGCGATCGCCCGCTCGACGTGGGGCAGGGAGGTCACCTGCCCGTCGTCGTCCCGTCCGACGGCGAACTGGCGTACCTGGGCAAGCGCGACCAGCCGCTGGTCGGCGTCGTTGTCGCGCGCCACGCAGTGGTAGAGGAGTACGTCCTCGGGTGCCTCCAGCCGGGTGAGCCGGAAGTCGCGGAGTCGCCACAGGTTCAGCCGCTGCCCCACCATCGGGTGCACACCACGGACGTTGTCGTCCTCTGCGACCGAACCGCCGGCCGGCCGGTAGGTGAAGTAGTCCACGGGCTGGTCGCCGCCCCGTGCGACGGCCACGGTGAACCGCCGCACGCGCCGGCTCACCGGGAGCGGCGCCACCAGCCCGCGGATCGCGTCCGATGCCTCCTGCTGCCCCTCCGGAGTGTCCGGCCCGTACAGGTAGAGGTCGATCACCGCTTCATGTCCGGCGGGCCTGGCATCGATCCGCGCCGAGAGTGCGCGGACCAGACCGCTGTCGGGGTCGGCGAGTTCGGTGACCGTGCCGACCGTACTGACCAGGTGGGTCGGCCGGTCGTCCACCGTGTAGTCGGCGGTCGCGTACGGCCGCCCGTCGACGGTGGCCTCGCCCAGGTCGTGCAGTTCGTACTCGCGGTAGTGGCGCCGGATCAGCACCTCGAGCATCGGCTCCCGGTCGGTGCTTATGGTCGCGTTCGGCTCCTCGCTCCTCCCTCGCTCGCTCGCCGAGCCGCTCTGACTCCAGCGGCGCTCCAGCCGCTGCGCCAGGAACCGGGCGATCTGCTCCGGGATCGCCGCGAGCGCCTCGATCCGCTGCC
>JBOHED010000514.1:0-10218 GCA_050700915.1 Actinopolymorphaceae bacterium
AGCCAGCTCCGGGCCGGCCTCCGCTCGGCGGTTGCGGGACTCCCGGAGGCCGAACGTGGCCTGGTGCCCGCACTCGTGGTCGGCGACGAGTCGGGCCTGCCGGAGCGACTCGTCGACGACTTCCGCACGGCGGGACTCTCCCACCTGACCGCCGTGTCCGGGGCCAACTTCACGATCGTGCTCGCGTTCGTCCTGGGGCTCGCGCGCTGGGCGGGCGTCCGGTCGTGGGGACTTCCGTTGCTGGGCGTGGTGTGTGCGCTAGGTTTCGTCGTTCTGGCGAGACCGGAGCCGAGCGTTCTTCGGGCGGCGGCGATGGGCCTGGTCGGTCTCGCGGGTCTCGCGGCGGGATCCCGCCGCTACGGCGTTCCCGCGCTCGCACTGGCGGTGGTAGCCCTCCTGCTCGCCGATCCCTGGCTCGGCCGTTCCTTCGGGTTCGCGCTCTCGGTCATCGCCACTGCTGGAATCCTGCTGCTGACGCCTGCCTACACCGCGGCCCTGTCCCGCTGGCTGCCCCGCTTCGCGGCCGCGGCGGTCGCCGTGCCACTTGCGGCACAGCTCGCCTGCACGCCGGTCGTCGCGCTGCTGTCCGGGTCGGTCAGCGTGGTCGCCGTCGTCGCCAACTTCGTCGCCGCACCGGCAGTGCTCCCGGCGACGGTGTTCGGGCTGGTGGCCACCCTCGTCGCGCCGTTCAGCGTGGCGGTCGCCTCGGTGCCCGGCTTCCTGGCCGGCGTGTCGGCGCGGTGGATCGTCGAGGTCGGGACGCTGGCGGCGCAGGCACCGGGCGCGAGCCTGTCGTGGCCGGTGGGTGGACCGGGAATCGTCGTGCTGATCGCGTTGTGTGGGGCGGGCGTCGTTGCCGCGCCGGCTCTGCTCGGCCGCCGGGTCGTGAGCCTTGTGCTCGCCGGAGCGGCTGCCGTGTGGATCGTTCATCCGGTCCGCGTTCCGGTACCCACGACCTGGCTCACCGGCTGGCCCCCACGTGGCTGGATCATGGTCGCCTGCGACGTCGGGCAGGGTGATGCCATCGTGCTGCGTTCGGGGCCGCGCACCGGCGTCGTCGTCGACACCGGGCCCGACCCCGCGAGGATGGACGCCTGCCTGACGGGACTCGGCATCACGCGGGTTCCCTACGTCCTCCTCAGTCACTTCCACGATGACCACATCGCGGGGCTCGATGGCGTCGTGCGAGGACGGACCGTGGGTGAGATCGGCGTCCGCCCGCATGGACCCGACACCGACACGGCCATCCGAATCGAGGATGCTGCCCTCGGAGCCGGCGTACCGATCAGCGAGGTGTCGGCAGGTGAACGCCGACAGGCAGGTGACGTGAGCTGGACCGTGCTCGGCCCCGCACCTGCGATGCCGCCAGGTAGTTCCACGTCGAGAGTCTCCGGCGCAGGTGATTCAGAGGAGGAGGGATCGGCCGAGAACGACGCGAGCGTCGTGGTACTGGCGGAGATCCGGGGCGTGCGAGTGCTCCTCACGGGCGACATCGAGCCGCCGAGTCAGCAGGCGCTGCTCCGTGTCGGCCACGATCTTCGCGCGACGGTGCTCAAGGTGCCGCACGGTACCTTCACTTAGAACACATGTCGTGATCGTGGTGCTGTGCAGGGGGCCCAACCACCATGCGCCGCGTCTGCCAGCACTTGTACCGAGCCTTCTCCGGCTTCGTCATCGCGATCACGCTGATCTCGCTGATCTCGATCTTTCTCGCCCAGTTCGCGAACGCCGCCGAGACGACCTCGTACACCGCAACCCTGACGGCCACGACGGCCGGCGGTCTGACGCCGGTCTTGAAGCTGCCCGCCCGTTCGATGGCCGCCGGTGACAAGCTGCTCGTCACCGCCCGGCTGGCCGGGAAGACCAACGCAGTCCGGATGCCGAGGATGGCGATCCGGGTCGACGCCACCGGTGCCGCGACACTGCGGTCACCGGTCGGTGCGATCAACCACCTCGGCAAGGCGTCCGGCACCCAGTACGTCACCGTCCGCTGGCTGCTCGTCGCACCCGTCGACGGCACCTACGTCATCACCGCCCGCGCCGAGGCCACCACCTACGTCGCACCGATCGCGACGACGAGGCTCGCCGTCGTCCGCGACTCGACCTACTTGAAGGTGTCGCCGGCGCCGGCCGGCTCGGTGCAGTGGGGCGAGGCGGCGAAGGACTGCGTAGGCCGCAAGGCCATCACGGCGATCCCCCAGTGCAAGGTCGCCCGCACGTTGACGACCGCCGTGCCGAAGGTCGTCAACGTCGCCCGGTCAACCAAGACCACCGTCCTCGCCGACCTCGAACTGTCACGCGAGTACGGCAACTACCCACGCGGCATCTCGATGGTCGACATCACGCTCGGCGCGACCCCGGCGTCGACGTCGGGCAAGGCGTGCGCGGCGACGGTGAAGAAGACGGTCCGTCGGTCGATCATCTCGACCCGCCACCACTGGCGGGAGAACCTCACCCTCACCGACCTCAAGACGACGTGCGGCACGCACCTGCGGGTGTCGGCAACGGTGAAGCACGTGTCCGGGAACCCGGTCACGATCGAGAACCAGACACAGACGAACGCCATCGCGCTCGTGACAGCCGTCGCCGCGTGACCGCCGGCTGTATTCGCGACAGTCGAAAAGTCGCAGCCGCGCACTAACCCGCCAAGAGCGGACAGGGCCAAAGGTCCCGACTTGATCAGATCCGCACACGGCGCTCGCCAGGTCGCCGAACATTTCGTCACACACAAATCCGGGAGAACGCCATGTCCGACCAATACGACCCGCCCATCCAAGTCTGGGGCGCACCACCCTCGCCCGAGCGACAGCAGCCGAAGCCGCGGCACCGCAAGGGAACCGGCCGTCTCGCGGTCGCCATCTACGCCGGTGTTGTTGCCGGGTTTCTCGGGATCGGAGCCGGCGCGTCATCGGCAGAGCCGACCACACCGGTCGCATCCGAGGAACCGAAGGCGGCGCCAACGGTGACGGTGAAGGCAGCGCCGAAACCTGCCGAGACGGTCGAGGTACCCGGTCCGGTCAAGACGCAGACGGTGACGAAGACGAAGACTGTCACGAAGAAGGTCACACCGGCCGCGTGCGCGAAGGCGCTCGACCAAGGCGACCGTATCGTCGAGGCATTCCAGTGGGTCAACGGATGGACGGTCGACTACCTGACCGCTGTGTCCGAGCTCGACGTCGTGGCGATGGATGAGCTGAACGGCGAGATCGGTGGAAAGAGCGACGAGTACGCGGGGATCATTCCGGCGTACGAGGCGCTCGCTACCGTGTGCAGGGCAGCAAGGTGACCACGGGTATCGGCTACCGACTGCTCCTAGTCGCCCAGGACCAGTTCCCGGAGCCGTTCCTCACGTACGGTCCGATCGCCTGGGTCGAGCTCGGCCGGCGCCTTGGCAAGGGCCTACTGGTTGCAACGCCACTCCGGCTGATCTACGTCAGTGAGGCCACGTTCGATCCCATTGCCATGCCGCACGCCGAGACCGTCGGCGTTCACCTGAAGACTGGCCTACTCGGCGCGACGTTGACGGTCGCGGTCGAAGCTGGCCCGCCGCTCATCTCGCTGTATGGGCGCAAGGCGCTCGTCCACGGAACGTGGGCCTTCCTCGACGAGACCCTGAAGCAACGCAGGTGAGACCCCGGTGGGTGGTGTTCCCCCTCCTGGAGCCGCCCGCCGGGCAAATCCATCCGGGAGACCCCCAACCAGTTCCGGGAGGAACCATGACCGCTCACGCCCAACCCGCTGCACCGCAGATGCCACGCCACCGTCCACTGACCAGCCGAACGCTTGGGAGTCCGTCCCGAAGTTCATCCGCTTCATGGTGTGGGTCGCCGCCATCCTGGCGTTCCTATCCACCATCGGCGGCGTCATCTTCGGGCTCATCTTCGGACTCGTGTTCCTCGCCGCGCTCGGCGCATAAGGGGCGCTGAGTTAGGCGAGCAGCCGGTAGTCCGTGGTCCGCGCGAGCTCGCGGCGGGAGAGCATCGACGACCAGTGGACCTGGTTGTTGCTGCTGAAGATGGGAACGTCGGGATGGTCGACGTGGATCCATTGGCTCATGTCCGCCTGGGGATTGCCGTTCCAGTCGAGCCACTGCTCTTCCTCGACGTCGTCCGACCCACCGTCGACAGCAACGGGCTGCGGCGGGAGGATCTCGACCAGAGGCTCGGGCTTCCGCCGGCCATGGACGTTCCACCGTGGCTGCTCGTGGTAGATGGCACCGGCCTCGGCTTCCAGGGCCCGGTCGCGGGTCTCGAAGTGGTTGATGGTGACCTGCTGTACCTCGGTCCACCACGCCTTGTCGATTTCGTGTTCCCTAAGTCGACGGGGGAGCTTCTTGGTGATTCCGACGTACAGCAGGTCGCCTTCTCGGTCGTAGAACCGATATAGGGAGCAGGACTCGGATTCGGGTTTGACCATCATTCATTCCGCAGCTTGTCCATTGCCGCGCGTACGATCGCGGCGGCCTGCCGGCCTTGCACGGCGGTCTTCATGTGGCCGTCGAATGCGGCCCGGTACGTTGCGATCCCCACGGGGTCGGACACGTCCACCTCGACCGCGTTGGACTCGACGGTGACCATCTTCCGGTCCTCGAACTCACGCAGGACGAACGGCCCAACCGGCATGGCCGCCAGCTCGGCGTCGTCTGGCTCGATCCCGATCCGAGGGTGTGGCAGCTCGAGGAGAGCCAGCAGTCGATCCAGCTGCGCGAGCATGACCGAAGCAGGGGCGACCCGCCGGGTCAGAACGTGCTCGGCGATGACGAACTCCACGGTCTTGCCCTGGTCGTAGACGACTGCTTGGCGCTCGATCCTCGCCGCGGCCGCCGCGGCGGCGTCCGCGGCGTCGACACCGTGGAGCATAAAGATGTGGCGGGCGTAGTCGACGGTCTGCAGGAGCCCGGGGATAACAGCCGGCTGGAAGATCGCGATGCGGGTCGCTTCCTCGTTCCGGCGCCGGTACTCGGCCTGCCGCTTGGCGACCCCACCGGAGAGCCGGTAGACGGTTGGGTAGGTCTGCACCTCGACGAGAAGGTCCTCGGCCAACGCGACGAGCTCCCGGATCCGGGCGGGCTCGGCTCCGCATGTCTCAGCCCAGATCCGGACGTCCTCGGGGGACAGGCGGGTTCGGTTGTTCTCGGTCTTGGTGACCTTGGACTGGGACCATCCAAGGTGGTCGGCGAACGGGCGGGACGAGATCCCCGCTTCCTCACGCAGGGTCCGAAGCGCCGACGCGAGGCGCCGACGCTTCGGATTCCCGTTGTCAGCCAACGGCCGCTGCTCCTGTCATGTAGTCGCCGTAGTCGACTGAGCAGGCACGGGCCACCTCGACGCGGGCGCGGTAGATGTCGAGTCGGTCGCTGTCGTCGACGGCGCCGAGGAACCGTCCCTCGTCGTCGTACTGCATGACGGCGACTGTGGTGTCGTCGAACAGCCAGAAGTCGGGACTCGAGCTCAGGCTGTGGGCTCCCCAGGATCGTTCGATGATCCTGATGTCCTCGCCGGCGGCCACGTTCGCGGCGTAGGCGTCGAGCTCGTATCGGATGTAGTCGGTGTGTGGGCGACTGATGACGTGCACCCGGGACATGTGCTTCCCGGCCTGGGTGGCGTGGTGCACGATCTGCAGCCATGGGTTGGTGTCGATCGTCCGCTCTGGCATGGGTTCGCCAGCCTTGAACGCGGCGAAGGCGGCATCCTCCGACGGCACGGTGTACCCGTCGAGGGTCTCCAGGCGGAATGCGGACCGGTCGAAGGTGGCGAACAGCGTGTTGAGGTCGGCCTTCATGTGACCGCCCCGGCCGCCTTTGTGAGGACGTCGAGGGGGATCTCGACGGCGGTCTCGCCGGCGGGAAGGTCCACCTGGCGGAGTGCCGCTGGGTCGGTGATGACGTAGCCCTGGATGACGGCGGTGCCGCGGTCGGTCATATAGGCAGTTGGGCAGTCGCCTCCGGTGCAACCGCCGCTGGTCGCGATGACGCGAAGTTCCATGGTTCCTCCACTCGTGAGTCCCGACACCGTCCAAAGGTAGTCCCGACGGGCACGACTCACCAAGGCCTTGGCCTGGAAGAAACATGGGTCAAGCATGTCGATGTGAGTCTTGTGATACGAGACTCACCGAGGTACCGTCGTGTCACCGGCGAAGGCCGGAAGCCTCCGGCCCCCGACCCCGGCTTTCGCCGCCCCACACTTCCTCGGGAGGTTGCAGATGCTGCTCTCTCCGTGCCACACCGCCCACCTCGTTCGCGTCGGCGCCGGCCGTGTGGCCTGCGCCGTCTGTGACCTCACCTACGAACCGACCGCCTCCGAGCTGACCTTGGCCGCGCTCTCCGGTGTCCCGTTCGAGCAGTCGCGGACCGCGCTCTTCCTCATCAAGCCGCGTGCGGAGGTTCAGGAGGCGTCATAGACGGCAACGTCATCCAGTTCCCCGGCTCCACGAACGTGGAGCCGGGGCTTCCTGCTGCCCGCGAACCGGCGGAGTCGGAGAACCTTCCTGCGGTCATCGAGCCGACATCGGTGGAGCTCGTTCCTGCCGGGTTCGAGCGGCCGCTCCCGTCCAAGCGGCTCGAGCGGCCAGCCTGGCTGGGGATACGCGCCACCCACCGCCGGGCCGCAGCCGACACGGTCATGCGTCACACCAAGGCGGCCGGGGGGCGGATCCTGTTCGAGACGTTCAAGGGCCTGCCGTGGCGCGGTTGGCTGGTGCTGCGCCGGTTCGTCCTCGGCATGCGCGGCTGGGTCGGGCTGTTCGCCTGGGTGTTCGCCGTCGCCGAGCGGAACGACGTAGCGATGGCCGCGACGGCATCGAAGCAGGCACGTGGCAGGGGAGTGTCGTCCGGCCGGAACGCCGACCGGTTGTCGTGGTGGCGCGGCGGTGTGATCGTCATCCCGCACATGGTCGGGTTCTTCGCGATCCGCCACTACCTCGACCCGGACTGGTTGCAGTGGTTCGTGTTCGCTCCAGCAGTGGTGGCGACGGTCGTCTACGGCGCGATGCACGACACCAAGCCCGCGCCGACGCTGGCAGCCCCTCGCCGGCGTACGGACATCACGGTCGAGACGCTGAACGCCGCGCTCCGGGCGGTGGGGATCCTCGACAAGCCCACCGCGCAACGGCAGCACCCGGACGGCGTGAGCATCGCCCGGATGCCCCGACCGGTCGGCGGCGGCTGGGAAGTCGTGTTCGACCTGCCCGCCTCGATCAAGTTCGAGGCCGCCGACGTGGTCAAGGCACGCGGCCGGCTCGCCTCCTCGTTCGCGACACCGCTGCCGCAGCTGCAGGTCGAGCAGGGTGCCCACCCGGGGCAGGTGGTCATCTGGCAGGCGCCGCACGACCCGTTCGCGGCGAAGCCGAAGCTTCACCCGCTGCTGGACGACGAGTCGTGGTCGGTGTTCGAGCCGATCCCGTTCGGCTACGACTCCCGCTCCCGCCCGGTCAACGTGCCGATCTTCGGCACCCACTTCCTCGTCGGCGCTGTCCCCAACGCCGGCAAGACGATGACGTGCCGGGTGCTGTCGGCCGGTGCGGTGCTAGATCCGCACGCCGACATCTACGTGTTCGACGGAAAGATGGGCAAGGACTGGGCGGCGGTCGAGCCGATCGCCACCGTGTACGAGGCCGGCCCGATTCGCGAGCAGGCCCGCCGGCTCTTCGAACTCCTCCAGACGTTCCTCGACGACGGCGACGACCGGTTCGCCGCGATGAAGGCGATGACGGACGAGGAGTGCCCGAACAACGAGCTCACGCCGGCGATGGCCGCGAAGGGCATGCACTTCCGTTGGCTGGTCGTCGACGAGGGACACCGCCACATCGGCGACGAGAAGTACGGCGACCAGATCACCCGGCTGCTCGTCGACTACGTCAAGGGCTACCGGGCGGTCGGGTTCGGGCTGCTGTTCTGCACCCAGGACGCCGACGCCACCCTTGCTGACCGGTTCACCACACTCCGCCGGGTGACCGGATCCCGGTTCGCGCTGCGTGTCATGGACTGGCAGGCGTCGAACATGCTGCTCGGCGACCAGATGAACACCCGCGGCTTCAACGCCGCCGACATCCTGCCCACGCAGAAGGGCACCGGGATCCTCCGCGGCGACGCGGACGCCGACGGCCAGGCCGACGCGGTCGCCCGCACGGTGCGCACCTACTTCATGGACAACGCCGACTGGGCGGCGCTGTGCGAAGTCGGCCGGCAGCTACGTGGCGGCGCACTGCAGGCGCTCCCGGGTGGGGGTGTGTCGGAGCCGGTGTACGCCACCCCGACCGAGCTGTTCCCGCTGCTCGCCGACCGGGCACCGGACGTGCTCGGCGCCGCCGGAGTCACCGACGTGCACTCCATGGGGATGAAGCTCCCCATCACCAAGCACCACAAGAAGGTAAACCGCCGTGGCGTATACGACCTCCGCCGCGTCGAGCTGGCACTGGGGCTGGAACCAGGGTCGCTCGACGGCCCCACCGATCCACCTCCTGCCGATGACGGTGACGACCCCGTGCCAGCGCCGTGCCACCCCGGTGGGACCCCGTGACACATCGCGAGGGACCTACCCGAGCGAGCTTCCAAACAGCCGAACGGAGACATGCAGAAGTAGCCAGCTACGTCTACCGGGCCTACGACGACAGCGGCGTCCTGCTGTACGTCGGCGTCACGGGAAAACCCGATGCCCGGCGGGATCAGCACGCGCGGACGGCGCCCTGGTACCGGCTCGCGGACCGGTTCACCGAAGCGGTCTACCCGTCCCGGAGCGATGCCGCCGTCGCGGAGCTGGACGCGATCCGGGACGAGCGTCCGATCTACAACGAGATCGGCACGAGCGGCTCACTAGCGTTCCGGATCACCGACTACCTCGTCCGGCGGTTCAACTCGCAGACCGTGAGGGGCGAGGACACGCCTGACGAGCTGTTGACCACGACCGAGTTGCTTGAGCGCTTCCAGTCACTGCCCGCAGGTGTGCTGCCAGGAATCGTCACGGATCCCCATCGCCTCGGTGTCTGGCTCCACCGTCAGGGCTGTCACCCCGAGGAGCGGAAGGTCGGTAAGAACCGCGTCCGCTCACGGATGCTCGTCGAGCGGTTCTTCGGTCTCGAACCGGGCGCTCTCAAAACCATGTCACTCACGCTGGAACGGAGAACTGAACCATGCTCATCTGGTGGATCATCGGCGGCGCGGTCGGGCTGCTCACCGCCGCCGGCAGCCTGATCTGTTGGAAGTCGCCCAAGGCGCGACGCGGGCCGAAGCGGGCGCGCACCAAGACGTGGCGGAAGGTGCGCGGCGTCACCAAGTCGTCCTGGTCGGCGCACAAGAAGGCCCGGGCCGCGACCGCGCGGGGACAGGTCCGCGCTCGCCGCGCCCAGCAGCCGCACCGGCTGATGTTCGGGCACCGCAGGACCGGCCGAGGACCCGACCCGGTCCCGCCGGGCCGCCCGGTACGCCGGGACGAGGACGAAGGTGGGTGCGTCCCGGCTCGTCGAGAAGGCGCGGCTCGCCCGGATGAACCGTCGTCCCAAGCCGCAGAAGCGGACGGTCCGGGAGCTGGTCGCGACGACGATGGCACACGGTCCCGGAGCCGCGGCGAAGGCCTCGGTCCGGTCCCGTGTCAACCGGGCCAGGGGACTGCAGTGCACCGCGGTCACTGAGCACGGGGACCGCTGCCGGAACAACCAGGAGCCCGGCTCCGAGGGACACGGGACCGGCTCGTGCTGGCTGCCGTCCCATAAGCGTCAGGTCGGCGGCTCGTCCCAGAGGGCAAGCTGATGGGACGGTGCAGCACACACTGCCCGGTCCCGGGACGGAGGCCGTGGCTGGTCCTCGTCCTGGCCGGGACGACGGTGTGGGGACTGGCGCAGGTCCTGATCGCGGCGGGCAAGCCGCTGCTGACGGTCGTCCTCGGGACCGCGCTCGCCGCCACGGGGACGGTCATCACCGTCGGGATCCGTGGCGCTGTCCTCAGCGCGCGGCGGGCCGAGCCCGTACCGCGGCCGGTCGCAGGGCCGGCGCCGGTGCAGGAGGCATCCGCCGCCGACACCGCCGCTGACCTGCCCGAACGCCGGCCGCACCTCCGCCTTGTGCGCAGCGGCGAGGCGGCCGCGTGATGATGGCTCTCGGTCACACCCTGTCCGGCGCCGCGGTCGGTCTCGCCACCCTGCCGGTCGTGGGGGACAAGTCCGTGGCCGAGCAGGCCGCCTGGGTTGCCGTGTGGGCCGGGACCGCGCTGCTGCCCGACCTAGGGC
>JBOHED010000515.1:0-4042 GCA_050700915.1 Actinopolymorphaceae bacterium
GCGCCGGCCGCCACCTGCTCTGGAGTCGTCCCGCCGACTGGAAGGAAGTCGACGGCCTGCCGGGCGCCGAGGGTGATGGTGCCGGTCTTGTCGAGGAGCAACGTCGACACGTCACCGGCGGCCTCGACCGCCCGTCCTGACATCGCGAGCACGTTGCGTTGCACCAGGCGGTCCATGCCGGCGATGCCGATGGCCGACAGCAGCGCGCCGATCGTGGTGGGGATCAGGCAGACGAGCAGGGCCACCAGGACGATGATCGACTGTTGCCGCCCGGAGTAGCCGGCCATCGGCTGCAGCGCGGCGACGGCGAGCAGGAAGATGATCGTGAGGCTGGCCAGCAGGATCGTCAACGCGATCTCGTTCGGTGTCTTCTGCCGGTCCGCACCCTCGACGAGCGCGATCATCCGGTCGAGGAACGTCTCGCCCGGCTCGCTGGTGATGCGGACCACGATCCGGTCGGACAGGACTTTCGTACCCCCTGTCACGGCGGAACGGTCGCCGCCGGACTCCCGGATGACCGGTGCCGACTCGCCGGTGATCGCGGACTCGTCGACGCTCGCGATGCCGTCGATGACCTCACCGTCGCCAGGGATGGTGTCACCGGCCTCGCACACCACGCGGTCCCCGACGTGCAGCGACGTCGCCGGTACCCGCTCCTCTGCTCCGTCGCCGGCGGCACCGAGCTTGCGGGCGAGGGTCTCGGTCTTGGCCCGGCGCAGGGTGTCGGCCTGCGCTTTGCCACGCCCTTCCGCCACCGCCTCGGCGAGGTTGGCGAACAGTACGGTGAGCCAGAGCCAGGCGACGATCAGCCAGCCGAGCAAGGTCGGATCGAGGATCGTCAAGACGGTGGTCAGCGTTGCGCCGACCTCGACGACGAACATCACCGGCGCCCTGACCATGAGCCGTGGATCGAGCTTGCCGAACGCGTCCGGCAACGACCGCAGCAGCTGGGCTGGGTCGAACGCCCCACCGGTGACCCGGTGCGGCGGGACCGCCGGCGCAAGCCGTCCCGGTCGAAGGTGCCCACTCGTGGCGACGTGGCTGGACGAGCGTGGACTCATGAAAGGCCGTCCGCGAGAGGACCGAGGGCGAGGGCGGGAAAGAAGGTCAGACCCGCCACGATCAGCGTGACGCCGGTGAGCATGCCGACGAACAGCGGCGACTGTGTACGCAAGGTCCCCGCCGTCTCCGGCACCCCCCTCTGGTTGGCGAGGGAACCAGAAAGGGCCAGGACCAGGACGATCGGGACGAACCGACCGAACAGCATGCAGAGCCCGAGCGCGACGTTGTAGAAGGGCGTTCCGGCCGAGAGTCCGGCAAATGCCGACCCGTTGTTGTTGCTCGCCGAGGCGAAGACATACAACACCTCGGACAGTCCGTGCGCACCCGGGTTGAGGATCGACGACCGGCCCGCGTTGAGGGCCAGTGCAACGCCGGTGCCGGCGAGCACCAGGAGCGGCATGGTGAGGATGGAGAGGGCGACGAGCTTCATCTCCCGGGCGCCGACCTTCTTGCCGAGATATTCCGGCGTACGACCGACCATCAGCCCGGCGATGAAGACCGCGAGCACGGCGAGCACCAGCATTCCGTAAAGGCCGGCACCGACCCCGCCGGGTGCGACCTCGCCGAGCAGCATCGCGAGGATCGCGACGCCTCCACCGAACGCGGTGTACGAGTCGTGCATCGAGTTGACGGACCCCGTCGATGTGAGCGTCGTCGAAATCGCGAACACCGGCGACGAGGAGATGCCGAACCTCGTCTCTTTTCCTTCCATCGCGCCACCGGCAAGCTGGAGCGCGGAGCCGGGGTGGGCGAACTCCGCGGCGTATGCGGTGGCCACGAAACCGAGCCAGAGCAGGCCCATTGCCGCAACGATCGCGTATCCCTGTCGCACATTGCCTACCATCCGGCCGAACGTCGCCGGCATCGAGAACGGGATCACCAACAGCAGGAAGATCGTGAACAGGTTGGTGAAGCCGGTCGGGTTCTCGAACGGATGCGAGGAGTTGGCGTTGAACGGCCCGCCGCCATTGGTGCCAAGGTCTTTGATCGCCTCCTGCGAGGCGATGGCACCGCCGGGCAGGTGCTGGGTGCCGCCGGACAACGTGTGCACCGTCGTCGGCTCGGAGAAATTCTGGACGACGCCATTCGCGAGGAGAACGATCGCGGCGACGAAGGCGAGCGGCAGCAGGATCCGGATCGTCCCGCGCACCAGGTCGACCCAGAAATTGCCCAGATCACCGGTGGTCTGCCGGGCCAGTCCACGCACGAGCGCAATGGCGACGGCCATGCCGACCGCCGCGGAGACGAAGTTCTGCACGGTGAGTCCGGCCATCTGGGTGAGGTGGCTCATCGTCGACTCACCTGAATACCATTGCCAGTTGGTGTTGGTGACGAATGACACCGCGGTGTTGAACGCACCGTCCGGCGGCACCGGCGCCATCCCCATCGACCATGGGAGCCAGCTCTGGAGCCGCTGCATCGCGTAGAGGAAAAGTACGGAGACGACGGAGAACGCCAGCACGCTCGAGGCGTAGACGGTCCAGCGCTGCTCGGCGTCTGGATTGACCCGGAGCAGGCGGTAAAGCGCGTGCTCGACCCGGAGGTGATGGCTGGTCGTGTACACGCGCGCCATAAAGTCGCCGAACGGGCGGTGCACCACCGCCAGCGTGACGATCAGAGCCGCGACCAGAAGAACGGCGGCGAGGCTCGAACTCATCTAGAACCTTTCCGGACGGATAAGAGCGATGACGAGGTAGACGATCAGGCCGGCCGCGATGATCAGCCCGGCGGCGTTTTCGGCGCTCACAGTCGGGCCACACCCCGCAGGACGGCGACGAGCACGCCGAACGCGGCGACCGTCAGCGCGATGAAGAGCACGTCAGCCACGAGGGGCTCCCTTCCAGGACGAGTCGGTCCAAGGGCTCATCCCCGCCAGTCCCCACAGGCAGGACCTCCAGGCCCGGGCTGAGCGACTCCGCCGTAGCCATCCACCCTGCGTGGCGGAGCGGAGCCGGTAACCAGTGAAGCTGCGGCGCCAGCGGGCGCATACCTGCGTTAGCGCGCCCTTAGCGTGGCGGCCGCTGCCCTTGATGCCCTCCTAACGCCTCGGGACGATCCGGACAGGCGGTACGAACGTCCTCGACAGGTCGGGCACATACCCTGGTCCGGTGAGTGTCGAGCTGGTCCTGCTGGGGCGGGTGGCCTACCGCGACCAGGAGATCAGCGGCCCCCGCCTGGGTGGCCTGCTCGCCCTCCTCGCCGGTGATCTCCGTACCGGCTGCAGTAACGCCCGGCTGGTGGAGGGGTTGTGGCCGGAGGCGCAGCCGGCGAACCCGGCCAAGGCGGTCCAGATCCTCGTCTCGCGGGCCCGGGCGCAGCTGGGTGCGGAGGTGATCGCCAGGACTCCGACCGGCTACCGGCTCACCCTCGACGAGGACCGGATCGACGCGTCAGCACTCTTGCTCCACGCGTCCGCGGGTGCCGAACACCTGCGCGCCGGCGACCACGCGGCGGCGCTCGCGCGGGCCGACGCCGGCCTCGCGCTGTGGGAGGGTCCGGCGGGTGCGGACGGCGGATCCGATGACCCCGTAGCCATCCTCCGTACGGACCGTGCCTCGACCCGTCGCTCGCTCGTACGCATCCGTGCCCTTGCCCTCGCGCGCCTGGGCCGGCCGGCCGAGGCGTTCGAGCCACTCGCCGAGCTGACCCGCGAACGGCCGCGGGACGAAGAGGTGCTGCTGGAACTGCTGCGCTGCGAGGCGGCGACGACGGGCCCGTCCTCGGCGCTGGCACGGTACGAGGCCTACCGCCGGTCGCTCCGCGACGAACTCGGCACCGACCCCGGTGCCGCGCTCCAGGCCGAGCACCAGCAGCTGCTCCAGGGGAAGGCACCCGTCGTCCGGCACGGCGTTCCGTACGAACCCAACCCGCTGCTCGGCCGCGCCGACGACATCGCCGCGGTCACGGGTCTGCTGCGGACCTCGCGGGTCACGTCGATCGTCGGTCCCGGCGGCCTCGGGAAGACCCGGCTCGCGTACGT
>JBOHED010000516.1:0-4079 GCA_050700915.1 Actinopolymorphaceae bacterium
CCGGCCGATGCCGAGCCCGAGGAGCAACCCGAGCGGGCGGATCCCGGCGAAGCCGAACGACAGCTGCGCGGCGGCCGAGCAGGGGAGCGTCGGCGGGCCGCGGACGGGTCAACCTACGCACGTCGCAACACCCACCAGGCCAGCCCGAGGACACCGGCATAGGAGAACACGAGTACGCAGGAATAGGCAGTGACGCCGAGCACGTCGGATCCGCCGAGTGCCCACACCAGGGTCGGTACGGCGACGACCAGGACCAGCCGGCAGGCGTCCCAGACGAGGGCGACTCCCTGCCGTTCGGCGAGGTTGAAGACGTTGCCGATCGGGCTCGCCACGAACTGCAGCAGGAACGCCGCCGCCAGGATCCGTGCGTACACCCCGGACTGTTCCCAGGTGCTGCCGAACACCCAGCCGAACGCCCACGGCCCGGCCACGGCGAGCGCAACCGCCGGGCCGACACCGACGAGGAACAGGCGGCGCACCGCGAGCCAGGTGAGCCGGGGCAGCTGACCGGTGTCCGCCCGCTGGGCCGCCGCCCCCCGACCGATGAAGACCTGGGCGACGGACTGCCCGACGACCGTCGCCGGCAGGGTGATCAGGCGCATCGTGAACGCGAGCCAGCCGGCCGGTGTCGCCCCGAACGTCGCCGGGAAGACGAACGCCGGTGCCCACTGGGCCGCACTGTTGAGCAGGGCCGACCAGGTGGTGACGGCGGGGAACCGGCGGAATCGATGCAGAGCCGCCCGCAGGTCGGCGGCGGTGAGATGGTCGGCTTCGTGACGCGAGCCGAACAGCCGCTGCCGGCGCTGCCGGCCGACGACCGACACCAGGCCGAGGATCCGGCCGATGCCGAGCCCGAGGAGCAACCCGAGCGGGCGGATCCCGGCGAAGCCGAACGACAGCTGCGCGGCGGCCGTGCCGAGCCCCTGGGCGGCGTTGCGCCCGGCCAGGTCCCGGTAGCGCTCCGCGCGGACCAGAACCGCGCTCACCAGCTGGAACACCGCGAGCACGGCAATGGTGAGCGGCACCAGCCACCACAGGTCCCGCAGCCCGCGCAGAGTCTCGCCCCGTGCCCACCAGGGTGAGGTCGCGTAGCCCGCGAGGCCGAGGAGCCCGGCGATCACGACCACGCTGACGAGGCCGACCCGGACGACCGCGCGGGTCTCCCGGAGGTCCCGTGCGAGCGGGATCGCGAGCTCCAGGCGCAGGGACGCCACCACCGCCCCGATCGCCACCACACCGGTGAAGACCTGGAACAGGGCGAAGTCGGCCGGGGCATAGAGCCGCGACAGGACCGGCGCCCCCGCGATGACCACGCCCTGACCGACGACAGTGCCGAGGACGATCTCGACCACACCTCGCCGGGCGTCCGGCCGTGCCTGCGCCTGGTCGGTGGTCGGAGTACCGTCCACGCGCTCCGGTGTCGCTCCCCCGTGGGCGCCCATCTATCCCTCCGTCCGGAGGGATGGTCGGGTGCCGGCGGATAGCAGGTCGGCGTAAAGGGCGAGCAGGGTGTCGGCCTCGGACTCCCAGGAGTACTTCTCGTGGACGGCCCGGCGGCCACGCTCACCCATGGCGGCCGCTGCCGCCGGGTCGGCGAGCAGGCGGGAAACAGCGTCCGCGGCCGCCGCGCCGTCGGCCGGATCGACGACCACCCCGGCGTCGGCCTCGGCGAGGATTCCCTTCCACACCGGGAAGTCCGACGCCACCACCGGCAGGCCCTCCGCCATGTACTCGAACATCTTCGTCGGGAGATTCTTCTTGTACGCCTCCGGCCCGAGCTGCAGGATCAGCCCCACCCTGGCCTCGCCGATCATCCGCCGGGCGTCGTCGGGCGGCAGGACACCGACGTAGTCGACGACGCCGGCAAGGTCGGGATCGCGCAGCCGGTCCGCCAACTCGGGCGGGGTGAAGGGTCCGATCAGGGTGAGCTTCTCGCCGTGCCGGCGACCGACGATCCGGGCGACGTCGAGCATGGCCGTCAGGCCACGCAGATCCGACAGGCCGCCGACGTAGACCATGCCGCGGCGGCGCTCTGCGTACGGAATGCGACCTTCCCCGTCCCGCTCGTCGTCGTGGTGGTCAGAGTGGTCGCGGTCGTCGGGGTGGTCAGAGTGGTCGCGGTCGTCGAGGCGGTCGCGGTCGTCGGGGTGGTCCCGGTCGTCGGGGTGGTCGCGTGTGTCGCGGGCGAGGATGGGGAAGTTGTTGACCGTCACGAGGTTCCGGGCACCCGCGTAGACCCCGGCCACCAGCGGTGAGGCGGCCACGACCGCGCTCATGCCACGACCGGCGACGCCGACCAGGGACCGGGTCGCCCACGCCACCACCGGACGGAGCCGGCGCGGTATCCAGTGCTTGGCCAGGATCTGGTCGGGCAACGGCTCGTGCGCGTCGAAGACCACCGTCAGTCCCCTGGCCCGGAGGACGAGTCCCAGCGGGATCAGTTCCGGGTCGTGGAGGTGGTAGACGTCCGCCCGCTCCGCCAGCAGCGGCCGCAACAGCCCCCAGACACCGGCCGTCATCCGCATCCACCGCGACCGCGGTGCCCGCACCGGACGGACCCGGACACCGGCATCGTCGTACGCTTCGCCCATCCGCCGACACTGGGGCAGGAGCAACCCATCCGTCCGGGCGTACAGGAGGGTGTCGTAGCCGGCCGCGGCGAGCGTCCGGCACTGCTTGTGGAAGATCCGGATGTCCGTGGCGCGGTGGACGATGGAGACGTGCACCGCCTTGGGCCGCCGACCCGCTGCTGCGGCCGGAGAGCCATCGCCGGTGGACCTGGTCGCACCCGATGCGGTGGTGCGCGGTCCGGTGGCCTGCGATGCGGTGTCGCGCGATCCGGAGCTAGCGGTCATTGCCTATTCCGTTGAGCTGGAGGTCGGTCGACGGCCAAGCCGGAGGGCGCGTGGACAGGTGCGCGATCTCCGGGTGTTCTGGTCGACAAACCTCGAGGGGCCTCGTCGCCGGCCGCGATCAGGGTCAGCTCGATGAAGGCAGCTCTGACGTGATCAGCGGCTCGCTGTCGGCGCAGACTAACAGGTCGCCGGCGGCGCCGACCGTGCCCTCCGGTGCGCCCGACCCCACCGCGAGAACGTCGCTGAACTCCACGTCCGCCACGGCGAGCGGCGGCACCTCGACGTGGGAGATCAGCGGGTGGAACGGTCGTTCGTCCCGCTCGCCGGTGCCGAGCAACTGCTCGTGCAGCTTCTCGCCGGGCCGCATCCCGGTGAACACGATCTCGACGTCGTCGTCGGCCATGTCGATGAGCTGGCGGGCGACGTCGACGATCCGTACGGGCTCACCCATGTCGAGCACGAGCACCTCGCCGCCCCGCCCGATCGCCGCCGCCTGCACGACCAGCTGGACGGCCTCGGGGATCGTCATGAAGTACCGGGTGACCTCGGGGTGGGTCACCGTGACCGGTCCTCCGTCGGCGACCTGCTTGGCGAAGGACGTGAGGACCGAGCCGCGGCTGCCGAGGACGTTGCCGAACCGTACGCTGAGGAAGCTACCCGGCGCCGACGCCGCGAACTCGGCGGTCAGCCGCTCGGCCAGCCGCTTGCTCCGACCCAGCACGCTGGTGGCGTCTGCTGCCTTGTCGGTGGAGATGTTGACGAAGCGTTCGACACCTGCCTTCGCCGCGGCCTCGAGCACATGGATGGTACCGAGGACGTTGGTCTTGTAGCCCTCATCCGGATACTGCTCCAGCATCGGCAGATGCTTGAGCGCGGCCGCGTGGAAGACCACATCGGGCCGGCGTTCGGTGAAGATCGCGAGCACCCGGTCGCGGTCGCGGATGTCGGCGAGGATGACATCCGCGGTGTCGAGCAGGGCGCGCCCTCCGATCGAGAGCTGGACGGCGTGCAGAGCCGACTCATCGCGGTCGAGCATCATCAGCTCGGCCGGGTCGAACCGGGTGATCTGCCGACAGAGCTCGGCACCGATCGACCCTCCGGCGCCGGTCACCAGGACCCGCTTGCCCTCGAGGTAGCCGGCGATCGCCTGGATGTCCGTGTCGACCTGGTGCCGGCCGAGCAGGTCGATCACGTCGATGTTGCGGACGTCGCGGATCGAGATGT
>JBOHED010000517.1:0-8889 GCA_050700915.1 Actinopolymorphaceae bacterium
GGTGCCTCCGGTAGTGGTCGGCCGCACCGTCCGGCCCGGCGGTGACGATCGCCGCCGCGGCGGCCCGCCCCGCTGCCATCGCCTGCGCGATTCCCTCGCCCTGCAAGGGATTGACCATGCCGGCCGCGTCGCCGACCAGCAGGACCCGCCCGCGCGCGGGCACCGTGCCGACCATGCCCATCTTTAGCCAGCCGCCGAGCCAGTCGACCGGGCGGTCGGAGCCCGGATCGAGCGGGAGCCCGAGCTGGGCGAGGTGGCCGAGGAACCGGCCGAACTGCTCGCCCGCCTGCCGGCTGGCGGTCCGGTCGCCGCGTCGGAACGCGAGGCCGAGCCCAACGTTCGCGCCGTCACCGCCGGCGGGGAACGCCCAGCCATAGCCCGGAAACAGCTGCCATGGTTGTGGTTCCCACAAGACGATGTACGGAAGTGCGACCTCGGCATCGAGGTAGCTGCGCAGGGCGAAGCCCCAGAGGGCGTTCGTGGGGTCGACCAGACCGGCGAGGGAAGCGACCTGGCTGTTGGCGCCGTCGGCACCGACGACGACGTCCCCCGCCACGAACCGCTCAGCATCAGAACGCCGAGCACCTGCACCGGAGCCACCTGCGAGCACGACGCCGGTGGGACCATCTGGGTCGAGGCGCAGCGCGGACACTCGCCCCTGCACGCGTACGGCACCGGCCTCGACCGCCGCGTCGTACAACGTCGCATCGAAGCGCGCACGGCCGACGGCGATGGCATGGTCGGCGTAGTCGACGCCCGGCAATGCCGGCAGCAGACTCCGCCGCCCGCTCGGGCCGACGACGATCATGTCGCCGAGCCGCCGCGCACCGGGGACCTCGACACCGAGCTCGGCCAGCAGGCGCACACCACGCGGTCCGATCAGATCGCCGCACGCCTTGTCCCGCGGAAACCGGCGCCGGTCGATGAGGGCGACGCGCGCGCCCGAGCGGGCCAGGACGAGCGCGGCGACACTGCCCGCCGGACCGGCGCCGACCACGAGAGCATCGAAATGCGGCATATCGTGGTCGTACCCCGTGGCGGCGTGAGGAGCAACCCGTGCGCACCGTGCAACGTTCCCGGAGTGAGCCCAATGTCTTCGCGCGGTCGCTGTTCGACCGGCTACCGGCCCGTTACGACCTGCTCGCCGAGGTCCTGTCGTTCGGGCAGAACCGCCGCTGGCGTGCGGCGCTCGTGGATGCCGTCGCGGCGATGCGACCGCCGCCCGGCCGGGTGCTCGACATCGCCACCGGCACCGCGGGAGTCGCGCTGCGCCTGGCCGACCGTACACCGGCGCACATCGTCGGCCTCGACCTCACCGCACCGATGCTGCGTGAAGGCGCGCGCCGGGTCGCCTCGAGTCGGCACCGGGACCGGATCACGCTCGTCCAGGGACGTGCCGAGCAGTTGCCGTTCCCGGACGCGTCGTTCGACGCGGTGTCGTTCACCTACCTGCTGCGCTATGTGGCGGACCCTGCCGCGACGCTCCGGGAGCTGGCCCGCGTGCTCCGCCCGGGCGGCACGATGGCGTCCCTGGAGTTCTTCGTACCCTCCCATCCGGTGTTCCGGCTCGGCTGGAACGCCTACGTCCGCGCGGTGCTCCCCGCCGCCGGATTCGTCACCGGCGGGCGGGAGTGGTACGAAGTGGGACGGTTCCTCGGCCCGTCCATCCGCGAGCACTACCGACGCTACCCACGGGCATGGACGGAGGACGCCTGGCGCGCGGCGGGGTTCGCCGACGTGGCTGCGCGGCCCATGAGCCTCGGCGGTGGCCTGGTCATGTGGGGACGTAGGACCGGTGACTGAGGCGAAGCCGGCCTTCTACGCCCGGCGGGGTGGCCGGTGGGCCGACTGGTCGACGCTGCTGCACCCGCCCTACACGGCGTGGCATCTGTCGTACGTATGCATCGGCGCGGCTGTCGCACCCCGGCTGGACTGGACGGTCCTCGGTGCGACCGTCCTCGCCTTCTTCCTTGCCGTCGGGGTGGCCGCGCACGCCCTCGACGAGCTCAACGGCAGGCCGCTGCGGACCGGGATCCCGGACGCCACGCTGTGGGTGGTCGCGCTCGCCGCCCTCGCCGGGGCGGTGGCCGTCGGCGTGGCGATGCTGCCGTCCAGCGGACTGCTGCTGGTCCCGTTCATCGTGGCGGGTGTGGTGCTCGTCCTCGGCTACAACCTCGAACTCTTCGGCGGGCGGTTGCACACCGACGTCGGTTTCGCGGTGGCGTGGGGTGGCTTCCCGGCCGCCGTCGGCTTCGTGGCGCAGGCGCCGGCGTGGGGTCCGCCGATCGTCCCGGAGGTTGTCGCCGCGGTGGTCGCCGCGGTGATAGCCGCTGTCGCAGCGACTACTCTGTCGTACGCACAACGCCAGCTGAGCACCCCGGCCCGGCAGTTGCGACGCCGGGTCCGCGACGTCACGGGCACGGTCACCCGTACCGATGGCACGACGGTTGCCCTGGACCGGACCGTGCTGCTGGCCCCGCTCGAGGGCGCGCTGCGCACCCTGTCGTGGACGGTTCCGCTGGTGGCGGTGGTTCTGCTGCTGCTGCGCGTCGGCTGAGTGGCCTCACGCCTGAGAAGTCAACAGGACGGCGATGTCGCGCAGGACGTCGCGGACGTCCGGCTCCAGTGCCGGCCGCCCGTCGAGCGGTTCGAGCGCTGCGATGGCCTCGGTGCCCAACTGGTGAACCAGGTGCTCGACGTGGGCATGTGCTCCCGTGTCCTCGATCAGCGCGCGCAGCTCGCGGACGGCTTCGTCGGTCCGTTCGTTCAGCAGCGCGTCGATCCGGTCTGCGGCTGCCGGTCCGGCGCGGCGGCGCGCCTCGGCGAGGAGCACGGTGCACTTGCCGTCCCGCAGGTCGTCGCCCACTGGTTTTCCCGTGACCTGCGCGTCGCCGAACGCACCGAGCAGGTCGTCCCGCAGCTGGAACGCGACCCCGAGAGCGTGCCCGTACGCCGAATAGCGGTCGAGGAGCGGCTCGCTCGCTCCGGCGAGGACGCCGCCGAACCGCAGGGGACCCGTAGCTGTGCTTGTCGCCGTCTTGGCCGCCGCGACCCGGAGCGCCTCGTCGACGTCGTAGACCCCGGACGCCTGGGCCGCGAGGTCGAGGTACTGCCCGCGGATCGTCTCCTCCCGCATCGTGTCGTACACCCTGCCAGCCTGTTCCAGTCGCGCGGCGGGAAGACCGCTTGCCCGCAGCAACTGGTCCGCCCACACCAGGCACAGGTCACCTGCGACGATCGCCGCCGAGATGCCGAAGTGCTCGGCCGACCCTCTCCACGTGCGTACTGCGTGCTCCGAGGCCAGCCGCCGGTGGAGGGCCGGCTGTCCGCGGCGTAGCGCCGATCCGTCCATCACGTCGTCGTGGACGAGTGCGGCGGCGTGCAGGAGTTCCAGCGCCGCGCCGGCGGTCACCGCACCGTCGCCATCCGGCCCGGCCGCGCCACGCCAACCCCAGTAACAGAACGCGGCACGCAACCGCTTGCCGCCTGAGAGGACCAGGTCCCGAAGGGGATCGAGAAGCATCAGCTCGTGCGGGGATGCGGAGGCGGCGGCAGTCGCCCGCTTCGCGTCGAGAAACTCCGACAGACACCGCTCGACCCTGGTGCGAACGCCGGCGACGTCCACGACTCCGAGAATGGCGCTCATGGTCCCCCTCCTCGACGTCCCGCCTCCGGTCAGCCGGACCGGCACCTGCTCGACCCTACCCGCCTCCGTCAGAGCCCAACGGGAGAAGGCGATCCAGCTTCGGCTGGTCACCGCCGGGTGCCCGCCGGTACGCTCCAGATGATCACGGACGACCGCCTGGGAGGACCGCGATGACAGAGACGTCCGCTGTGCCCCTGCTCTATCGACGTGAAGGGGTCGATCCCGTGAGGGAGCTTCGTCAGCTGCGGGAGGAGGGTGTCGTCGAGTACGAGCTGTTGAGTGGCGACAAGGCGTGGTTGATCACCCGGCACGAGGATGCCCGCGCGGTGTTGGCCGACGAGCGGTTCAGCAATGCGCTGACTCCACCGGGTGTGCTGCGGGCGCCACCGGCCGAGGGTGAGAAGGAGCTCACCGACTCGTTCCGCCCGCAGCCAGGTGTGTTCGTCCACCTGGATCCCCCTGACCACACGCGGTTTCGGCGGATGCTGACCGGCGGGTTCACCGTCCGCAGGATGAACCAGCTACAGGCGCGGGTCGAGCAGATCGTGACCGACCGACTCGACGCGATGGAGCAGGCCGGTGCGCCGGCGGATCTCGTGGAGGCGTTCGCCCTGCCGGTTCCGTCGATGGTGATCTGCGAGCTGCTCGGCGTGCCGGCCGAGGACCGCGAGGACTTCCTGTCCCGCTGCGCGAAGGTCATGGACCTCACCCTCAGCCAGGCCGAGGCCAACGCCGTGCACATCGCGGTCTACGGCTACATCGCCGCACTCGTCGCCCGGCATCGGGCCGATCCCACCGGCGACGGCATCATCCCGATGTTGATCCGCGACTACCGCGACGAGGTCACCGACGAGGAGCTGGTGGGCCTGTCCAACCTGTTACTTGTCGCCGGCCACGAGACCACCGCCAACATGCTCGGGCTCGGCACCCTGGTGCTGCTCCAGCATCCCGACCAGCTCGCCGCCATCCGCGACGCCTCCGACCCCGAGGTCGTCGCCCAGGCGGTCGAAGAACTGCTGCGCTACCTCACCCCGGTGCCGCACGGGCTCGTGCGTACGGCGAGGGAGGACGTCCGGGTCGGCGGGCAGCTGATCCGCGAAGGTGAGTTCGTGCTGGTCGCGCTCCCGTCTGCCAACCGGGACCAGACCTTCTACACGGGGAACGATCCCGATCGGCTGGACATCACGCGCGAGCCCGCGCCGCACCTGGCGTTCGGGCACGGCATCCACCACTGTCTCGGTGCCCCGCTCGCCCGGATGGAGCTGCGGATCGCGTTCCCCGCATTGTTCCGCCGTTTCCCCGCGCTGGCGCTGGCCATACCGGTCGACGAGGTGCGGTTCCGGCTCTTCAGCAGCGTCTACGGCGTGCACGCCCTGCCCGTCACCTGGTACTGAGCAGCTCCGTCGCGCGGGACAGTGCGTGGCTGGTCACCTGCTCGAGCGTGCCGGCGCCGTAGGCGGTCTGCCACACCTGGTAGATGTCGTGGTCGTACGCCTCGCGTGGCGGCAGGTAGCCGAGACTGTGACCGTTGGTGAGGTTGAGGACGAACACCGGCGCGGCGGGGGCGCCTTCGCGCACGCTCTGTTGGAAGACGGAGTACGCCTCACCCGGCTGGGCGACGAACACGACATCGCCGAGCCGCCATGTCCAGACCGGCTGGGTCGTCGTCGTACCGGTCGGGAGGTTCGACCGCTGGTCCATCGCCCGGTGGATACGTTCGGCCCGGGCATGTGCGTCGATCCCGGCCCACCGACGTTTGAGTTCCTCCAACGTGGGAAGGGGTTTGACGGGTACCGACAGCTCGGTCCGGTCGGCGTCGACGCCGGTCGGCCAGGTCGCGGCGCGCGGCCGCCAGACGGCGAGCGGGGCGCCGGACTCGACGATCTCCTCCAGAGCGAGCCCATGCGACGCGGGCGGCAAGGTGAGCAGGGCGGCGAGTGCGGCATGACCGATCGCGAAACCGTGCCGGTCGGCCACGGCGGTGTCGCCGGTGTACTGCTGGCGTGGCGCGAGGTCGCCGGATGCCCCCTGGAGGAAGACGCACGGCGCATCGTCCGTACCGTCCTCGACGACCGCGCGCAGGCCGGCCACGTAGTCGGCGGACACCAGGGTGTTCTCCCACGCGAGGGTCGTCGGATGGCAGGCATAGTTGACGATCGTCGCCAATACCCGGGCGTCGTCGGCGGCGGTGATCCGGCCGACCAGCAGGGTGTCGTCGGCCGTCGCCTGGGGGTTGAATCCGACGACGTACCTGTCGCCGGCGGGAAGGTCCCGGATGGCGGCGACGCCGCTGCGTCCGGTCGCCACTGTCATTGTGGCGGGGACGAAGGAGGCGAGCGCCTCGCCGGTGGCGGCCACCGCGGCATCGCGAAGCGTTGCCAGATATGCGGGTACGCCCGCACCGCCCGGCTGGTCCGCGTCGGATGCGTGGATCGACGGACTGGCGTGGGTGTGGACCAGGTGCAGCATCACCCTGTCGACGTCCAGCCCATGGGCATCGAGGACCGCACCGCGAACGAACCACTCGTCCTCCGCGCGCCGCCAAACCGAGAGGTCGGCGGTGATCAGCACGACCGGCTCGGCGTCGGAACCGGCCCGCATCGCCAACGCGGTAAGGGTGAGCGGACGGTGCGCGCCGGTGGAGACGTCGATCAGCGCGGCTCCCCAGTTCTTCGCTCGGATGCCCGTTGGCGGCGTGATGTCGCGCCGGCCGACGCCGACCTCACCCTGCCAGCCGGGCGGTGCCCACGTGTCATCGCTCATCGGTGCTCTGACTCCTCCCACGTCTGTCGGTCATCGTTCGGCCGTCGTGAAGTACTGCTCCGGGTTCGTCGGCGCCGGGCAGGGGTAGAACCAGTCGATCGGGAACTCCTCCGGCACATTGTGGAAGTCGTTGCGGACGATCCCGAACGAATTCGTCGCCCGGCAGATCCCGATACAGAAGAAGAGCTTCTTGGTGAGGACGAGGAGTTCGCGCATCGCCTTCATGCGTACCTCCTCGTCCGTCGCGGGACGCACCCGCTGCTGGTAGATCTCCATCTGGCGTACGACGTCGGTGGGAGGCTTCTCGCCACTCTCTCCACGCGACGTGTACCACGTCGACCACAGGGGTGCGTAGTTGCGGGCCTCGCTCTCGGAGGCGAACCAGAAGTCGGTACGCAGGTGGGGGAGAATCCCGCCGCCACCTTCGGCGGTACGCGAGACCGCGTCGTGGGCGTTGGCCTCGATGCGTTCGTAGATGAGTGAAACGGATTCGGCCTTGGTGTGCAGGTCGATCCCCACCTCGGCGAGATGGACGCGCATGAGTTCGACGGTGCCCACGTAGTCTTCCCGGTCGCTCGCGACGTCGACGGCGAAGGAGATCTTCTTACCGTCCGGACCGAGCCGGATGCCGGAGCCGTCGCGTTCGGTGTAGCCGGCGCGGTCGAGGTGGGTGTTTGCCTTGTCCACGTCGTACGCGGTGAACTGTGTCGCCATCTCCTCGTCGTAGTACGGCGACTCCGGCAGCGGTGCGACCTGGTGCGGGACACCCTGACCCTGGAAGACGGTGCTGATGATCTCCTTTCGGTTGATCGCGTGCGAGAGACCGATCCGAAAATCCTTGTTCCGGAAGATCTCCCGCTTCACCGGGTCCTTGTGCGTGAGGTTGAGATAGAGCCCGACCGAGACGGCGTACATCGACCGCAGGTCGACGAAATCGAAGTTGCCCTTCTCGCGGTTGCCAGCCAGCACCGGCTTCTGCGCGTAGTCGCGGTAGAACCGTCGCGCCTCGAAGTCCATTTCTCCGTTACTCGCCTTGAGCAGACTCACCTGGTGGTTGTTGACGTGCTGGAACACGACATTGTCCAGGTAGGGGAGCTGGCTGCCCTCCGGATCGACCTTCCAGTAGTACGGATTGCGTTCGAAGGTCATCCGCTGCCCGGTCGAGGCGGAGTTGGTCGGCACCCACGCGTGCACCCGGGGGAGTTCGGTGTTCTGCCAGAGATCGGCCTTGGCGAAGAAGAGCTCAACCCAGCTGGGGAAGCCCTCCTTCTCGGCGAGCGCGTCGACGTCTTTGTTGTGCGTCTTGTGGAACTGTGCGAGATAGTGCCGCGGACGTTCGGAGAGGTTCAACGCTCCAGGTGTGGCGAGATACTGCAGGAAGAGCCCGTTGGCGACGGAGAAGCTGAACCGCACCGTCTGGTCGTCGACCTTCGCAAGCGTCGCCGGCCTGCCTCCACTCACCGCGAAGCCCGGCGGGACCGGTGACAGTTCCTCGTTGAGCGAGACGTCGTTGTAGGCGAAGAGCAGGTCGTCGGCGGTGAAGGGTTTGCCGTCCGACCACCGCATTCCCTTGCGGAGCGCCATCGTGAGGGTTCTGCCGTCGTCCTCCACCTCGAACCGCAGTGCCACGTTGGGAATCACCTTCGTGAACTGCGGATCCCAACGCGTCAGGCCCTCGTATCCGACCGTCGTGGGCAGTTCACCGAAGTCGCCGGTGGGGCTGCCCTCGAGCACGCTGTGCCACTCGCCGCCGTACGTCCCGATCCGGTCGGTGGGTTCGACCACCAGCCGGTCCGTCGGCAGGCGGTTGTCTACCGGGGGGAGCTTTCCCGCCTTCACCTGGTCCGCGAGCATCGGGGCTTCCTTGCCCTTGGCGGTGGTGGATCGGCGCGGCTTGCCCGCGTCCGGATCGGTCTCCAGGAAGCTGCAGGACGTGAGGGCGGAGGCGCCGAGAATTCCGACACCTGACGCGAGGAGGTCCCTACGCCTGATCCTGCTGGTGGTGCGTGCGTTCATCGGTCTCGTCCTTTGCGGGGAGGTGCGCGCCAGCGCCGGTCGATCGGCTCTGGTCGAAGCGGGGAAAGGCCACGGGTTTGCCGCGTCCGGCGATCGACTCGGCGGAGAGCGCGGCGACGCAGCTCCAGGTGACGGCGTCGCGCACGTCGACAGCGGGCGGGCGGTGTTCGAGGAGTGCGGTGGCGAACTCGTCGATGACGAAGAAGTCACCGCCGCCGTGGCCGGCCGCTTCAGCCTCGCGGAGTCGCTCGCACCACAACGGGTGCTCGAATGCGTCGGTGTGCTTCCACAAGGAGTCCCAACGAGGGTGTTCCTGCACTGGAAGACCTTCGGACGCGCCGGCCGACAGACCGTCGATCCAGATCAACGGATCCTCCCCTTCGTGGCGTGCGGACAGGTAGGCACCCTGGGAACCCTGCAGGCCGTAGTGGGTCATGTTGTGCGGCCGCGGTGCGGAGTCGAGC
>JBOHED010000518.1:0-3970 GCA_050700915.1 Actinopolymorphaceae bacterium
CAGCGGACCGTCGAGGAGTTCGGCCGGGTCGACATCCTGGTCAACAACGCGGCCTACCAGATGACCTTCGACGGCCTCGACTCGATCCCCGAGGACCTCCTTGTACACACGTTCAAGACCAACATCAGCTGCTCCAGCTCCAACCAGACGCGTCGCAGTCACCCTGTGACGCGTGGTCGGCTTCGAACTGGGACTGCCCGTCGAGCGGGGACTGCCTGTCGAGCCGGGACTTGAACGAGTTCATGCAGGTCCGGGTGTCGAATGGAGCGGCAGCTGAGCCGATCCAACCAACTGCCATTATCGTGAACGGCTCCACCACCGAGTGAGGAATTCTGTTCATGTGGCGAGTGGGCCTGCCCGGCTGACCCGAACTACTGTGAGCTGAGGTGGATGTCCACGAACCGCGGCCGGTTGAAGTTTGCGTTCTCCTTGATCACGTCGAGCCCCCCGGACGAGTTCACGTTGTATGAGATCGTCAGCGTGCCCGGCTTGCTGATGGCTGGGTGCGCGGCGATGTTGTACGGGGCGTACAGCCCTTCGCCGGAATGCGCCTCAGGCGCAACGTAGATTGCCTGACGGTCGACGAACGGTCCGGTCGGGGAGTCTGCCACCGACACGTAGATGGTGTCCCCGAGCAGCGAGTCGGACGTGGTCAGCACCCAGTTGCCCTCGACCGGGGTCACGCTGTACGACGCACCCATCTCCCGGCCAACGCGCGCCGAGGAACCGGGATCGCCCGTCCAGTTCTCGCCGTCGAAGTACTCCCACGAGTCGGTGTCGGCAACCTGGCCTGCGCGGGCGCGCGCGACATGCATGTGCTTGTCGAGAAACACGGACTCGACGCCGTAGATATAGATGAACTGTCCGCAGGGGACGACGTCTACTCCCCAGGCTACGTCGCCTTCCATCGGTACCGTTGTCACAGCGTCGATGGCGAAGTCCTTGTCGAACGTAACCAGGGTGGTGCCGATCCACGCGAAGTTGAATGGCGGCGGATCGTCGGTGGGACCCTGTTCGTACTCGAAGACGTGAAGCCTGCCAGCATCGACGATGCCATCACCGTTCCACTGCCACAGCGGGCCGGCAAGCGACGCCGGCTCATCCTGGGTCCCGCCGGTGATGGTGACGTCTGGCAGGCCGTCACGACCGCCCAGGACAGCCGAGTTGTTGACGAGGTCAGGCGAGTCTCCGAGGCTCTCGTCGTCGTTTACCGGGCCCAGCCAGGTGTCGTTGAACAGCCAGACGACCTGCTTCCCGGGCAGCAGTGTCGAATAGGTGCCGTCCGCCGCGGCCCAGCCCCCCTCGTTCTCCCAGCCGCCACCGCTGTTGCCGAACTCGCGCCACGCCTCGCTGAGCTCAGTGTTGGCAATGGCATCCGTGACCACGACGTCGTCTCCCGCCGATGACGCGACGCACACCCCCGGCATGAGCGGCCCGGCCGTTGCATCAGGTACGGCCGCCAACGCGGCCGTGGAGGTCAGACTTCCCGTCAGGACCCCTACTGCGAGGAGCAGTAGGCGACGTCTGGACCGGAGAAACCACTCCTGCATGAGCTAGCTCCTGACTTGGTTCCCTGGGCTCGGGAGGGCTGTGGCAGCACACAGTGTCAGTAGATCGACGATGAATGTCCACACCGAAGGGGAACCAAGCCCGTCAAGCGTCCTGAATCGGCAGATCCATCTCAAGAGAGGTGGCAGGCCCGCCGCGTCCAGACGCGCAGGCGACAGCACCGAAAATAGCCGGACTGCCATCGGGTACGTTGCGGCCCGATCGGTTCAGACCAGCACGAGAGCAACGATCCGCCAGAGCAGTTCATGGAGGTTTCCGGTGAGTTCGAGGTCGACGGTACGACCTGAGGTTCCGCCGTCGACGGCGAAGTCGAACCACCGGAAACTTCCCTGCGGAATGAGGGATTCGCCCGAGCGGCCGACGATCACACCACCGATGCTGACGACCGTCTCACCAGACGTGGCGAACGCGTCGCCGGTGAGGACATGTACGCGATGGCTTCCAGCCGGGACGGCGAGTCGCAGGGTCGTTGGGCCTGGTGGTCGGCCGAAGACCAGGTCGCGGCGTACCACGTCGAGCATGGCCCGGTCGCGGTACTCCGGAACGCCGCCCACCCAACCGTAGCCGGCCTCGACACTCCACGCGTCGTCGGGTGAGAGCCGGCGGTAGCCCGAGAGGACCGGACTGGCGGGTCCACCGGCGTCCAAGGCGAGTGGCACCATCTCTCCTGGCGGCACCGCGAGCACGTCGACCCGATGAGTGCCGTCGCCGACGTCAGCGCCGTCGGCTCGAACGTCGATGGTGAGCGTCGCGAGGCCAGGATGGGGCGGCGGAGTCACCGGGACCCGCAGGATCTGCTCGGTGCCGGCCGGCACCGCCGCGGTGAAAGGCCCGACCTCCCATCCATCCGGCGCGTCGATCTCGACGGCGACGGGCACGGACCGGTCGGTGGTCGTGTTCACCACCGAGACGGCGAGTTCGGCCACACGCCCGGACAACCAAGGCTGGTCCGCCTCGACGTCGGTCACCACCACCGGGGGAAGGGTCGAGCCGGGATCAGGGATGACGAGCGCGCACAGGTGCCAGTGCTGGTCGGCGAGGCTGTCGAACTCCACGTCGATCTCACGGCCAGTCGTCCCGCCGTCCAGGGTGAACGACAGCCAGGCGAACGTACCGCCCGGCAGGTACGGGCTCTCGGCGACCCGCTCGCCGGCAACGGACACGAACGTCGGGTGGGCATCCGGGCCGGCGTCGCCGACCAGTACGGCGACCTCGTGCCGCCCGGCCGGGACCGCGATCCGCAGGGTGCGGGCGGGGATGTCGTTGACGAAGTCCCGCCGGAGTGGATCGAACGTGCCGCCGCGGTCACGGGACTGCGGTGGCGTCCCGACCCAGCCGAACCCGCGGCCGACGTCCCAGGCGCTCCCGGGCGCCAGCCGGGTGTAGTCGCGAACCAACGGACTGTCGGCGGTACCCGCGTCGAGAGCCAGCAGGCAGCGCCGGGCGGCAGGCGTCACGACGAACGTCCGTCCCGAAGCTCCGAGCACCTGGCGGCCGGGCGGTCCGAGTTCGATGTCCAGAGTGACGTTGCGTGCCTCGAGCGGTGGGAGGACCGGCAGCTTCATCGTGCTGAACTCCGTGGACGCGATCGCCTGCTCGGCCGGCGAGGTGATCCAGGGTCCGTCGGGAGCGACGACGCTCGCGCGCACGAGCAGGTCGTCCGGTGACGCGTTGCCGACGTCGACGGGCAGCCGGTTGGGCCACCCGCCGAACAGCAGCGCCGATGCGCCGCGAAGGTCCGCCTGCAGCCAGGCACGGCGCTCGTCGAGGATCCTGGCGAAGCCGAAGAAGTATCCGACGATCGTGTCGCGCCAGGCGGTGGCATGGGCGACCTGGGCGTCGAGCCGGTCGAGCACCTCGTCGTACCGCTTGGTGTCGACCCGTTCGCCGAGCGCCTGCCACCACCGGCGCGACAAAAGCACTGCGTCGAGCCCGTCGAAGTGCGAGTCGTAGATGTGCTGGATCACGGTCTTCCCCGATCGCAGCACGTGGGAGTACGGCACCTTGTGCAGGAAGAGCAGCAGCTCATCGGGACACGTCGCCAGCGACTCGTAGCGGTCCGCCCAGTAGGAGTCGTACAAGCCCGGATAGCCGGTCCCCGTGGCGACCGACCGGTCGAAGCCGGTGCCGGTCGCGTCGGTGAAGTGGGACAGGTTGGCCGTCGACCACGGGTCGGGGTCGAAGTGCGCGCCGAGCGGATAGGTGAGGTAGCCCATGCCGAGCGGCGAGGTGTAGGCCTCGTACGTCTGCCACGACGACACTAGGACGCTGGTAAGGGGGCGTCCAGGTATTACTTGGTCGATCTGCGGCGGGTCTTGTTGTTTTGAAGGGTTTCCGGGACTGGTCGAGAGTCGATGGTGTAGTTCCATTCGCCGTGGAAGTTGTTTCGGGTGATCGGAAT
>JBOHED010000519.1:0-1865 GCA_050700915.1 Actinopolymorphaceae bacterium
ATCAGGAAGTCGGACAGTCGCTGCTCACCACTCGTACGAATGACGAGATCCGGCGCGGGCTGCCCACTGGTGTCGAGGTGGCTCGCGATGTCGGCGGTGGAGAGCCGATCGGCCAGCTCGGCGGCAGAGGTCCCGGCGGCGGCCTCCTGCTCGAAGAGCGAACGCAGCGCATCGAGAAGCTCGGCCCGCCCGCTGTAGCCGATCGCCAGCGTCAGGTGGCTGTCGGTCTCCTGCCCGGCGGTGGTGTCCCGGGCGAGTTTGAGGGCGTGCGCGGTCGAGTCCGGCAACAGGTCGAGGTGTCCGGCGAGGTGGATGCGCCAACGACTGGAGGGCTGCGCGAGACGCTCGGCGATCACCCGCTCGGTCAGGTGCATGAGAAAGGTGATCTCGTCGGGAGACCGCTTGCGGATGTTGTCGGCCGAGGCGACGAACACGGTGACGTGCCGGATGCCGGCGTCCGCGCACCACCCGAGGACGGTGTCGATGTGCTCCGCACCGGCCTGGTGGCCGAGGCCGGCGTGGGCCAGGCGCATCTGGCGAGCCCACCGGCGGTTGCCGTCGATGATGAGGGCGACATGGTGCGGGCGCGGCCCGGATGCGACCTGTCGACGCAGTCGCCGGAGGTAGAGCGAATTCACCAGATCGACGAGACCCATCCCGCTCAAGTTACCTCACGCGGTGCGGATGCGTGCACCCTTCCTTTCCCTGCCGTACGACTCCCTGCCGTACGACGATGACCCTGCCGTCTCGCTCAGGCCGCAGCCGCTGCCGACAACCTGATCCGCGCGTCCGCAGAGGTGTCGTTCACCGTGACGGTGAGGCGGATGAGCTCGGGCTTCCACGCGGTGAGAATGCCGGTACGCGGGTTGAAGACTGCCGCGTGCCGGCGTTCGCGGTCGGACCCGTCGCCGATCAGGACATTGGGCGAGCCGGACCACGCGGCCGTCATCGGATAGCCAACGGGGAAAGTCTCGTCGCCTTGCGTCAAGAGCGCCTTGACAGCCACCGAATCGCCGACCTCGAGCGCGTCCGGTGCGGCCAACTCAAGGGCGTCGACATGCGGGCGTACCTCCGCGGAGACCCACACCGGTGCGTCGCGGGCCGGGTCGCGACGCGCGGCGTCGGCTTCCTGTTGCGTGATCGGATCGACGCCCCACCGGGACCAGCCGGTGACACCACCGTCGGCCGGAGCCGTCGACGGTGCCTTCGCGGAGTTCCCGTTGACGAACGCAGGAACGCCGTCCACGTGCGCGGCATGGAACGTTCCCACATGCGCGCCGATGAACACCGCGCCCTTGCCGGCCGAGCGCTGGAAGTCCGACAGCCACGACTCGATGACCGCCGCCTCCTTGCGGTCGCTCAGCTCACTGGCCTTGGCGGGCGTGGGATCGCGCAATGGTACGTGCTGGATCAGCGCGACCGACCCGACGTCGCGGTCGTCCGCGGCCTTGTCCAGCTCGCGTCGCAGGGTCCGCAGCTGCGTCCATTCGCTGCCTCTGATCGACAACGCGGACGTGTTGACCGTGATGAACCGGGTTCCCTTGTGATCGAACACCCGGCTCGTCGCGCCGAACGCCGCCTTGAAGTTGTCGATGCTGCCGCCCATCACCTCGTGGTTTCCGGGTACGTAGTAGTACGGCAGCTCACCTTCCAACTCCTCGTCGAGAATGCGTTTCGCGAGCGCGAAGTCCTCAGGGGACGCCTCGTCCACCAGGTCACCGTTGATGAGCAGGAAGGCCGGCTTGCTCGCGCGGATCTCCTGCAGGGTGCGCCGCGCCTGTCTCACCAGGGCGCTGTCGGGATCGCGGGCGACGAACTGCGCGTCCGACATCACCGCGAACGTCCACGGTGCGCCGTCGACCGTT
>JBOHED010000520.1:0-4082 GCA_050700915.1 Actinopolymorphaceae bacterium
CTCATCCTCGACGAGGCGACGTCCAGTCTCGACGTTCCCAGCGAGCGGCTGGTGCAGCGGGCACTGCGTACCATCCTGGCCGACCGGACGGCGCTCATCATCGCCCACCGCCTCTCCACGGTGGAGATCGCGGACCGGGTTCTGGTGATGGAGGGCGGTCGGATTGTCGAGGACGGGCCACCGTCCGACTTGGTCGCCGACTCCGGACGGTTCGCCGACCTGCACCAAGCGTGGTTGGACAGTCTCGCTTGACGAACGCGTGAACACGTGCGTGGACCGGTGGAAAGGCTTGCGATGCGCCCGCAGCCGGTCTACGCACGGTAACGATTCCGGTCGATTACGGCTTGACCCGCGGCTGGGGACGGACCCTGGGTGGAACTTGTGTGTCCGATCCAGGTACGGTCGAGAACCGGAAAGTCCGTCGAGGGGCAGGCCATACCGAAAGCTCGACAGTCGTTGCGCGTCGATCCTCCCCATGGATCAGAAGTGGCGCGAGACACGACCGGCCGCCTCCACGGTAAGGAACCTCCGGGTTCCGACCCGTGGTCACCCGCCCCAAGTGCTCCGCCGTGCTGTGGCCATGGCCGCCAAGCAGTGGCGCGCGACGAGAAACGATGAGGGAGCTTGTGCCCGCCGTACGTGCCGAAAAGCTCTACAAGATATTCGGACGTCGCGCCGACGATGCAGTACGCGTGCTGGACCAGGCGTCAGCCGCTCACACAGACACCTCCGCGAATCCACCACAGGACAAGGAACTCGTCAAGAAGCTCGGCGTGACGCCGGCAGTGATCGACGCGTCCTTCGACGTCGAACCCGGTGAGATCTTCGTCGTCATGGGCCTTTCCGGCTCGGGCAAGTCCACTCTCATCCGGATGCTCAACGGCCTGCTGGAACCCACTTCGGGTGAGGTGCAGATCGACGGGACCACCCTCACCGGGATACCGGCGAAGCGGCTGCGTGAGATCCGGCGGCAGAAGATCAGCATGGTGTTCCAACACTTCGCGCTTCTTCCGCACCGCACCGTCGCCGAGAACGCCGCGTACGGCCTGGAGATTCGCCAGGTGCCGAAGGCCGAACGCGCCGAGCGGGCACGGGAAGCCTTGGACATGGTCGGTCTTGGCGGATGGGAAAGCCATCTGCCGACCCAGCTGTCCGGCGGGATGCGGCAGCGGGTCGGGCTTGCCCGCGCGCTCGCCGCGGGCACCGACCTGATGTTGATGGACGAGGCGTTCAGTGCGCTCGACCCGCTGATCCGGCGGGAGATGCAGGACCAGCTGCTCGAACTCCAAGCCAGGTTGGGCAAAACCATCGTCTTCATCACCCACGACCTCAACGAAGCGATGCGGCTGGGTGACCGGATCGCGATGATGCGCGACGGCCGGATCGTGCAGATCGGTACGTCCGAACAGATCCTGCAGGACCCGGCGAACGACTATGTGGCGCAGTTCGTCCAGGACGTCGACCGGGCACGGGTGCTGACGGCGAGCGCGGTGATGGAGAAGCCGGTCGCCGTCATCGGATCCCGGTCAGGTCCTCGCCAGGCGCTGCGTACGATGCGTGAACAGCAGATGGGTGCGGCGTTCGTCGTCGACCGGGACCGCAAGCTGGTGGGCGCCATTCGCGACGGCGCGGTTGCCGAGGCGGTCCGCGAGGACAAGGAATCGCTCACGGACCTGTTGGATCCCGAGGACGTCGTGGCGGTGTCACCGGACACGGTGGTGGCCGAACTCCTCACTCCGTCTGCCGAATGCCCGGTTCCGCTCGCGGTCGTGGATGGCGACCAGCGGCTGATCGGCGTCATCCCTCGCGTCACGTTGCTCGCGGCCCTCGGCAACGGCGGGTCTTCGGGCGAAGGCTCAACCGATGGCGAGCACCAGACCGGCACCGGCGGCGAGACCGGAACCGACATGCAGTCTTCGTTGGGCGGTACGCCACGGTCGGATTCCGACGACATCGAGGCTGCCGGACCGGCGGACGTCCAGGAGGTCACCCCGTGAACGTCCTTGCCACCGTGACGATCCCGCGACTCGAGGTCGGCTTGGCCTTCGACGCGATCGTCGACTGGCTGACGGAGAAGTTCGGCTTCCTCTTCGACGGGATCGGCACGGTCGTCGAGTGGGCCGTCACCCTGCTGGCCAACTTCCTGGCCACCCCGGTCATCTTCGGCCTCGCGCTCATCTTCGGCGTCCTCGGTTTCGCGTTGCGGGGCTGGAAGATCGGTGTGGCGGCGCTGGTGGCCGGGCTGGTCTTCGGTCAGGTCGCGGCGCTGCTCGGGGTACCGCCGGCAATCGTCCTCGCGTTGACCTTCGGGGTCATCGGACTCGCGTTACGTGGTTGGAAGTTCGGCGTCTTCACGCTCGCGGCATTCATCCTCATCGAGAGCATGGATCTCTGGGCGGACACCATGGACACCATCGCGCTGGTGATCGTGGCGAGCCTCGCCGCAGTCGGGCTGGCGATTCCGATCGGGATCGCCGCGGCCCGTAGCGCGGCGGTCAGCAAGGTGGTACGCCCGGTGCTCGACGTCATGCAGACGTTGCCGGCGTTCGTCTACCTCATTCCGGCGATCTTCCTGTTCGGCGTCGGCGTGGTGCCGGGCGCGGTCGCCACGCTGATCTTCGCGATGGCGCCCGGGGTACGGCTGACCGAGCTCGGGATCCGGCAGGTCGACTCGGAGGTCGTCGAGGCCGGTGAGGCTTTCGGCGCGTCACCAGCGAAGGTGCTGCTCAGGATTCAGCTGCCACTGGCACTTCCGACCATCATGGCGGGCATCAACCAGGTCATCATGCTTGCGCTGTCGATGGTGGTGATCGCCGGCATGGTCGGCGCGGGCGGTCTGGGCGGCGCCGTCTACACCGCCATCTCCTCGGCCCAGATCGGACCGGGGTTCGAAGCCGGTGTCGCGGTCGTCGTCGTCGCGATCTACCTCGACCGGCTCACGGCGGCTCTGACAAGTCGATCGGCGGTTGTCCGCGCGCAGGCTGCCGCAAGTGACCGTTGACACCCACAACGCAGGCGGATCGAACGGGGTTTCCATGCGTTCCGGCTGGCACGAAACCTGAACAATCCGAACGGAAAGGACGGTTGACCGTGCGACGTAAAGGATCAATTCGACCGGTGGCCGGCATCATCGCCGCGCTGCTGGCCCTGATGCTTGCGGCTGCCGGCTGCGGCACCATCGGTGGATCCGACGAGGGCGGAGGAGGCTCGGAGAAGACGACCGACGAAACCCAGTCCGGCGGTGGTGGCGACGAGAAGACCATCACGATCGGTTGGATTCCCTGGGACGAGGACGTCGTCGTGACCCACCTGTGGAAGCAGGTGCTCGAGGAGAAGGGCTACACGGTCGAGCTCAAGCAGCTCGATGTCGGGCCGCTCTTCGCAGGCGTCTCCAATGGCGACATCGACCTCTTCCTCGACGGCTGGCTGCCGATCACGCACCAGACGTACTGGGAGAAGTACCAGGGTGATCTCGAAGACCTCGGGATCTGGTACGACAACGCCAAGCTCGCCTTGACAGTCCCTGACTACGTGAAGGACGTCAAGTCGATCGAGGACCTCGAGGGCAAGGCCGACATGTTCGAGGGCAAGATCATCGGCATCGAGGCCGGAGCGGGTCTGACCCGCGTCACCGAGCAGGACGCCATGCCGAGCTACGGCCTGGATGGTGACTACGAACTCGTCAAGTCCTCGACGCCGGCGATGCTCACCGAACTCGACAAGGCGATCAAGGCGGAGGAGCCGGTGGTCGTGACGCTGTGGCGGCCGCACTGGGCCTACTCCAAGCTGCCGATCCGCGACCTCGAAGACCCCCAGGGCAAGATGGGGAAGGCCGAGGAGATCCACGCGATCGGGCGTAAGGGCTTCGAGAAGGACTACCCCGAGTTGGCTGGCTGGCTGTCGAACTTCACGATGGACGACCAGACGCTCGGAACGCTCGAAGACGTCGCGCTCAACGAGTACAAGGGCAAGGAAGCCGAGGGCGTCACAGCCTGGATGGAAGAGAACCAGGACTTCGTGACTGGCCTGACGAAGTAGGGATCGGTCCGGCGTCAGTCGGACAATGACACGGACGCCCGGTG
>JBOHED010000521.1:0-16886 GCA_050700915.1 Actinopolymorphaceae bacterium
AACGTCTGGACGTTCAACCCGGTCGAGCACTCCTACTACCCGACGTTCTGGACCACCCGGATCAAGAATGTGCCGGCCGGTGTCAAGGAAGACGTGTTCGGCATCGTCGTCAACATCAGCATGGAGACCTGGTTCATCGACGAGTGAGGGTGGGAAGCGACGCAGCTGTCGGCGGCACGGTCTTGACACGTGGAAGGTGTGTGAGCGGTGGCGGGATACATCGCGCGAAGGGTCCTGCTCCTGATACCGGTGCTCTTCGCCATCTCCATGGTCAGTTTCGTGATCATCGAGCTCCCGCCGGGTGACTACGTCTCCACCCTCGTGGCCCAGATGCGCCAGCAGGGCGTCGAGCTGACACCGGCGGAAGAGAACGCGCTGATCAGGCAGTACGGAATGGACAAGAGTGTCGCCCACCGCTACGGCGTATGGCTGCAGAATATCGTCACGGAAGGTGACTTCGGTCGTTCGTACCGGTGGAACAAGCCGGTGTCGGAAGTGCTGGAGGAACGGGTTCCCCTCACCATCGCGATCTCGCTCTTCACGACGGTCTTCGTCTTCGCGGTCGCGGTACCGATAGGTATCTATTCCGCGGTCCGAAAATACTCGGTCTTCGACTACTTCTTCACCTTCCTCGGCTTCATCGGGCTGGCAACACCCGGCTTCCTGCTCGCCCTCGTGATGCTCTGGATCTTCTACTCGGTGTTCGGTGCCAACATGAGCGGGCTGTTCTCCCAGGGGTATGTCGACGCACCCTGGAGTGTGAGCAAGTTCGTCGACCTGCTCAGCAGGATCTGGTTCCCGATGATCATCATCGGTATGAGTGGGACCGCGGGCATCATCCGGGTGATGCGCGGCAACCTTCTCGACGAACTCCAGAAGCAGTACGTCATCACTGCCCGGGCAAAGGGCCTGAGCGAACGTCCCATCCTGTTCCGCTATCCGGTGCGCATCGCGATCAACCCGATCGTCTCCACCATCGGCTGGCTGCTCCCCGCCATCGTCGGTGGAGAGGTGCTGGTGTCGATCGTGCTCAACCTCCAGACCACCGGACCCGTGCTTCTGGAAGCAGTGACCGGACAGGATCTCTATCTCGCGGCGAGCATCATCCTGATCCTTTCGACGCTGACCGTCATCGGGACGCTGATCGCCGACCTCCTGCTGGCGTGGCTCGATCCGCGGATCCGATTCGAGAAGGCGGCGACATGAGCGTTGGCGCGGGTGAGATCCCACCGGTCTCTGCCGCCGCGGGCGAACCGCGACGGGACGAGGAGTACTACCAGGCGAGCCAGTGGCGGCTGGTCTGGTGGCGCTTCTCCAAGCACAAGGTCGCTCGGTTTGCCCTCGGTGTCCTGGCAGCGATGTACGTCATCGCCCTCTTCGCCGAGTTCTTCGCGCCGTACGGACAGAGCGAACGGTTCGAAGGCAACCAGGACGCCCCGCCGACGGAGATCCACTTCGTCCACGAGGGAAGCTTCGTCGGACCGTACGTCTATGGCCGCAAGCGTGAGCTGTCGATGAAGACGCTGCGCCATACGTACGTGGAGGACACGTCGAAGATCCATCCGGTCAAGTTCTTCGGCGCGGGATCGTCGTACAAGCTGTGGGGCCTCATCGAGACCGACCGACATGTCTTCACGACCGGACCGGACGCGCCGCCAGCGATGGTGTTCGGCGCCGACCGACTCGGCCGCGACATCCTCTCCCGCATCATCTACGGATCCCGGATCTCACTCACCATCGGCCTGGTGGGCGTGACGATCGGATTCTTCCTCGGTGTGACTCTCGGAGCGGTCTCCGGCTACTTCGGCGGCATCGCCGACACGGTGATCCAGCGGATGGTGGAGTTCATCCTCGCCCTGCCCACCATCCCGTTGTGGATGGCGTTGTCGGCGGCGTTACCCCGGGACTGGTCGGTGATCCGGACGTACTTCTTCATCACCATCATCCTGTCCTTCGTCTCCTGGTCCGGCCTGGCCAGAGAGGTCCGCGGGAAGCTGTTGGCCCTTCGCGAGGAGGACTTCGTGACGTCGGCCCGGATCGCGGGGGCGAGCCGGAGCCGGATCATGCTCGTGCACCTGATTCCTTCGTTCACCAGTCACCTCATCGTGGTGATCACGCTCTCGGTGCCGGCGATGATCCTGGGCGAGACCGCGCTGAGCTTCCTCGGGCTCGGCATGCAGCCGCCAGCGGTCAGTTGGGGGACGCTGCTCCAGGACGCACAGAACGTCGTGTCCGTCGCCCAACACCCGTGGCAGTTGATCCCTGCTCTTCCCGTCATTCTCGTGGTGTTGATGTTCAACTTCCTAGGAGATGGGCTCCGCGATGCTGCCGACCCGTACGCGACCTGAGCCGCAGGACGGCCGCCATCGGGGAGACGACACTCCGAACGGGCGGGTGCCGATCCTCGAGGTCAAGAACCTCAAGACGCACTTCATCCTCGACGAGGGAGTCGTGCGTGCCGTCGACGACGTCAGTCTGACGCTGGAGAAGGGTTCCACCCTCGGAGTGGTGGGGGAGTCCGGGTGCGGCAAGAGCGTCACGGCCAGGTCGGTCCTGCAGATCGTCGGCGCGGGCGGCAAGATCGTGGACGGTCAGATCCTCTACCACCGTGGCGACGACGTGGTCGACCTGGCGACGTTCGAGCCACGCGGCAGGGACATCCGCTCGGTCCGCGGCCGGGAGATCGCAATGATCTTCCAGGAACCGATGGCGGCATTCTCGCCCGTCTACACGATCGGCAAGCAGATCATCGAGGCGATCCGGGTCCACACCGAGGCGTCGAAGGTGGACGCACGTGAGCAGACGCTTGATCTGCTGGCCCGGGTGGGGATTCCGCAACCGAAGCGGACCGTCGACCAGTATCCGTTCGAGTTGTCGGGCGGCATGCTGCAGCGCGCGATGATCGCGATGGCGCTGTCGTGCAAGCCGGACATCCTGATCGCCGACGAGCCGACGACCGCCCTCGACGTCACCATCCAGGGCCAGATCCTGGCGCTCCTGAAGAGCATCCAGGAGGAGACCGGGATGTCCATCATGCTGATCAGCCACAACATGGGGGTGATCGCCGAGATGGCGGACAGCGTGGCGGTGATGTACCTCGGCCGGGTGATCGAGGAGGCGCCGGCCTGGGACCTCTTCGACAGCCCGCGTCATCCGTACACCCAGGCACTTCTCCAGTCGATTCCGATGGTCGAGGAGGAGGTGCAGTCCCGGCTGCGGTCGATCAAGGGATCGGTGCCGAACCCGTACGCGATGCCGAAGGCGTGCCGGTTCCATCCTCGTTGCGATGCGTTCATGTCCGGAACATGTGACATCCGGGAGCCCGCGCTCATGCCGGTCGGCACGGGTCATCGGGCCGCCTGCTTCCTGGTGGGAGACGTCGAGCATGAGTAGCGAAAGCGGCGCCAACATGGCAGCCACCAGCGCGGCAGGTACGAATGACGTCCTGCTCCGCGTGCGTGACCTGAAGAAGCACTTTCCGGTCAAGAAGGGCTTCCTCCGTCGCGTCGTGGGCCATGTCCGCGCCGTGGACGGGGTGAGTTTCGACCTGCACGAACAGGAGACACTCGGCCTCGTCGGCGAGTCGGGGTGCGGCAAGACCACCGTCGCCAAGATGATCGTGCGGGCAACCGACACGACCGACGGGACCATGCAGTTCGCCGGCGAGTCCGGATCGGTCGACGTGGCGAGCCTGCGCGGCGACGATCTCTCGCAGGTCAGGCGAAGCATCCAGATGATCTTCCAGGATCCGTACGCTTCCCTCAATCCGCGGCACCGGATCCGGGACATCATCGGCGAGCCGCTCCTCGTCAACCGGATGGCGACGGGACGGCAGTTGGAGGAACGCGTCGCCGCCCTGATGGAGCAGGTCGGTCTGCGGCCGGAGTACGGAATCCGTTACCCACATGCGTTCTCCGGCGGGCAGCGGCAACGCATCGGTATCGCTCGGGCCCTGTCCCTCAGCCCGCGCCTGATCGTGTGCGACGAGCCCGTGTCCGCGCTCGACATGTCCATCCAGGCCCAGATCCTCAACCTGCTCAAGGATCTGCAGGATGCGTACGGCCTCACCTATCTGGTGATCTCGCACGACCTCGGCGTCGTCCAACACATCAGTGACCGGGTGGCGGTGATGTATCTCGGCAAGCTCGTCGAGGTGGCTCCCACCGCGCAGCTCTTCGGTCGGCCGCGGCACCCCTACACCGAGGCGCTGTTGTCGGCGTCACCGAGGCCGCATCCGCGGTACCGCGGGCAGATGAAGATCATCGCTGGTGAGGTCCCCGACGCGTCGCAGCAGATCACCGGTTGCCCCTTCCGTACGCGCTGCCCTTATGCACAAGACATCTGCGCCGAACAGGAACCGGAGCTCAAGCCGACGAACGGCGACGCCGACCAGTTGGCGGCGTGCCACTTCGCCGCCGACCTCACGCTGACCGGGGCGGCGGCGGCGGGGGACCGAGCGTGATCCTCGCAAGCCTGGTCGTGTTCGCCGTGGTGTTCGCGGCGATCGTGTTCGTGACGGCGCGCCTCTTCCAGGTGTCGGTGTCGAGGCTGGTGCTCGGGCGACACCACGACCTCGAGGAGATCCTGGAGACCGGTGATGTTCCCCGTTCCTGGCGGGAGCCGTACAAGAAGAGGCTGTCGGCGCTCGAAGGGACGTCGGCGGGGAGCGAACGTACGGATGCGCTGACGGCGAAGGCCCGCCGCGGATATCTCGCGAAAGTGAGTCGCCTGCGGCGCTACGTCGAGACGACCAGGCTGGTCGACGGAGACGAGACACGACAGGTCCTGCTCGACCGGCTGGCCGAGCTCCGGGACCGCCTGCAGCACTCGCCCCGCGTGTGACGACTGAGCTGGTGCAAGGGCATGCGGTGCGAGTAGCTGCCTGGGACGATGGGCTATCCGGCTGGGCCGATGATGCGGCGGGCGACGTGCTGCTGGTCCAGGTGGGCAAGCACGTTTCCTGCGGCGGTGCGGCACCATTGGCCGATACCTGCGCTGCACATTGGACAGGCGCGGGACAGGACCCGGGCAGTCGTGCGCAGGTCGTCGTCGGTATAGCCAATCTGCTTGAGGTGCCCGTTCCAGATCCAGTCGAGCAGGCCTGAGTCCAGCGGGTCTACGGGGAAGCAACCATCACGAAGATGATCCCCAGCAGAACGCATACCAGGAACATGGCAATCCGCCATCGCACCGCTACCGCCTTCGTTAGTTTGGTTCGAGGTGCGGCAGTCCGCCTCCAGGGGTGGTGGGCTTCCCACGGCTGCCGTACCGGCTTGGATGCGGCGCAGCGACCGGGGCGAGACCTGGGGAGCTATACAGGGATGTGGTCCCGTCGAACCAGTCGCCGCGCCGCAGACACCAGGCAACTGCAGCACGCAGGAAGGTCGCTAGGACATTCAGGTGGCTACGCCACAGAATCCACTAGGGTGATTTGACCTTCCACGTACCCAACTCTGTGAGGTAGAGCTACGGTGCGGGGATGAACACCGGGGCCACGCGCAATACGGCGCTCGAGGCGTGGATGGAGGACAACGGCCATAGCTCCAACTCTCTGGCCGAAGCGGTAAATGCAGCGGTTGGAGACCTCACCGGTCGCCACGGCGGGCTGGACGGCTCGTCGGTCCGAGGCTGGAAGTCGGGTCGTGTGAAGTGGCCGAAGTCGGCGACCCGCATGGCACTGCAACAGGTCACAGGCCTGCCAGCCACCGCTTTAGGGTTCGTGCCTCGGGGCCGAAATCTGACCAGTTCGGCGCCCATGCAGGAGGAGTCCATGAAACGCCGCACGGCCCTCCTCGGCATCACTGCCGCCGCAGCGGCCGCCGCCGCTCCAGCAGTCGCTTCACCCCGTCGCATCGGGCACAGCGACGTCGAGCGCCTACAGCGCCGGTTCGCGGATGTTATTGCCAGCGACCACCGCTATGGCGGACAGCGCAGCATCGAGCAGAAGGCTGCCGAATTCGCCGACGGTGCTCTAGCCCTGCAGGTATGCGGAAGCGCCACCCAGCGTGTCCGGCGCCACCTTTACTCCTGCGCCGCTGGTTTCCGCTCGTCTGCGATGTGGGCGGCAATCGACGGTCGCCGCTTCACCGACGCGCAGACGCACATGCGGGAAGCTCAAGCCATCGCCGAGATGAGCGGCGACCAGGCGATCAAGTTCCGCATTTGGTCGCACACCGGAACCATGTACCGACACATGGGGCGTCCCGCGGAGGCTCGTGCCGCGAACGACGTTGCCCGTTCCCTGCACATCAATCGGCGCGACCCATTGTTCGGCTCCCTCGGGCTTGCCCGTCAGGCAGCCATCGACGGCCACGCCGGGGACCGCATCGCCGCCCGCCGCGCCCTCGACGAGGCGCAGGCCGCTATGGACCGCGCCGACCCGGACGCCTATCGGCCCGTGTGGCTGAAGGCGTTTTACGACCAAGCGGAGCTGGACAGCCTTGCCCTTTCTGCCTACCTCGCTCTCGGGGACTGGCAGACGGCGGAGTCGCACGGGCACCGCTGCCTCTCAGTGCTCCGGCCGCACATGCGCCGCTCGCTGGCCATCACGGGCGCCCGCGTAGCGCGGGCGCAACTTGAGCAGGGTGACATTGAACCCGCTGTCCGTACGGCGATGTCCGTTCCGGCCGAAGCCGCCGCCGGGCACGCCCGTGTCACCCGGATGCTGCGCAGCTTCGGGAATCGGCTCGAAGCCATCGCCTCTTGCAGCACATCCGCTGGCATCTGGACAGACTTCGCCCGATCTACCTGGGGGACCCCGCCATGACCACCGCCTCTGCAGTTGAGCTGCGCCGCGTCGATACCCTCGCGCCGGTACGCGAGCAACTGATCAGCGTGTACGCAGATGTCCGCGCGCCGCTCTTGTCGCAGCCGAACTACGCGGTACCGGCGTTCTCAGAACGACTCGACCGGCACGGAGGCGATCCGGGCTTCTCGGCCGTCCTCGCGTACACCGAGGAGGGTGAGCCGGTCGGTTATGCGTACGGGAACGTCATCGAGCACGGTGACCGCTGGTGGCGGAGGATCAGCCCGGAGCCTGCAGCGAAGTACACCGAGCGTCCAGCCGTTGCCCTCAAGGAGATTGGCGTGCGGCTCCGCTGGCGGAAGACGGGCACCGCGCGCCGGATCCATGACGCACTGCTGGCCGACCGCACCGAGCGGTACGTGACCCTCATGGTCAATCCCGCGGCCGGGGAGGGGAAGGTGCACCGACTCTACGAGTCGTGGGGGTACTGGGACATCGGAACGTCGCAGCCGTCCCCCGAGTCCCCGCCCCTAGCCGCGATGCTCCGCTTCGTCACCTATTGTGGCGCGACGAACTGGTAGCGGCCTGGGACCACGCGATAGACGGCGGCCCGGTCCGCCATGCGACGGAATTCGACACCCTCGACGTCGCGCGGCGGCGCCGCCGGGCTGTCTCCACGACCTGCGAGCCGTACCCGTACCTGCGTGGCGGACGCGGCCGGGACGTGGATCTCCGCGGTGGTGTTCGCGGGCACGGTGATGTCGTAGACGAGCGCGCCGTCCGTGTGGCACCAGCTGCTCACGGCTTCGCCGTAAGGCGTTTCGACCGACGCTGCAGCACTCTCCAGCTGATCGGTGACCTTGGGTGCGAAGACCAGTCGCTTGGATCCGGCCGAGTCGTCGGCCTGGTCGATGCCGGCGACGAACCGGTACAGCCAATGGTCGATGGAGGTGAACATGGGATGGTTACGTGAGCCCGCGCCGTCCCAGCGTTCCCAGATGGTGCCCGGACCCTGGTCGAGCATGTAGCCCCAGCTCGGAAAGTCACGGCGGCGAAGGAGGTCGAGCACCACGTCCGACCGGCCACCAGCGGTGAGTGCGTCCGGTATGGAGGCGACACCGGGCAGCCCACCGGTCAAGTGGTCGTCATGCTCGACCGTGACGTCGCGGACGAGCCGTTCGCGTACGCCTGCGTGGAGATCGGGCGGCACGAGGCCGAGGACGAGTGGGAACGCATGGGCGAACTGGCTGTCGCCATAGCTGCCCGTCTCCGGGTCGAGGAACGCCGTGTTGAACGCTGTCCTGATCTCTGCGGCGAGGTCTGCGTAGGCCGCCGCCTCGCCGTGCCGTCCAAGTGTCGCCGCGATCTCGGACATCAGGCTGGCGGCGTGGAAGTAGTAGCCGGTGCGGAACAACGGTCCCGGCGTCTCCTCGATCGCCACCCAGTCGTTCCCCCACGCCTGCGACGGTCTGTCGACGATGTGCCCCGTCGTCGTGGAGTCCACGTGCCGGAGCCAGGTGGCCATCGCATCGTAGTGCTCGGCGAGGATCCGGGTGTCGCCCTCGTGTTTGTAGAGGGCATAGGGGACCAGGATCGTCGCCACGCCCCACGCTGGGTCCGAACGCCCTTGCCACACAGGCGTCGGCTCCACCGGCACGATGTCCGGGACCAGGCCGGAGTCCTGTTGTGCGTCGCGGATGTCGCGGACGTACTTCGTGTAGAACGCCGCCGCGTCGAGATTGCCCATCACCGCGGGAGCGGCCACATGCGCGTCGGCGAGCCACCCACGCTTCTCCCTCGTCGGGGTGTCCTCCGGAATGCCGTGCAGGCCGTTGCGCTGGGTCTGCACGCTCGCGGCGTGGATCCGGTTCACCAGCTCGTCGGAGCTGACGAAACGGCCGATGGTGGAGAGACCGTTGTGTACCTCGCGTGCCACGACAGTCGCCGGGCCTGGTGGTGACGGCAGGCCGCTGACCTCCACGTAACGGAAACCCGCGTACACGAATCTCGGCTCCCACACGTCCGGGCCGGTACCGGCGCCGGAGCTGGTGTAGGTGTTGGTCTGCTGGGCGCCGATGCGCTTGTTGTCCAACCGTTGGCCGTCAGGCCCGATGGTGCCGTTGTCGATCCGCCCGTCGGCGTCGAGGGCCTCTCCGTGCTTCAGGCGTACTTGGGTTCCGCGAGGTGCGTCGACTGTCAGCCGGGTCCATCCGGTCATGTTCGTCCCGAAGTCCAGCTGCCACACACCCTCGCCCACTTGGCGAATCTCGGTGGGGCGGTGGGTCGCGACGACGCGCATCGGCTGGACCATCGCCGCGGAGAGCGTGCCTCGGGAGCTGACGGCGGAGTCGGCGGGCCGCCAGCGCCGATCGTCGAACCGCGCCAGATCCCCACCAGGGCGTTCGTCGCGGGCGTCGTAGACCTCGCCGTGGTACCGATGGGCTGCGTGCACGGGTCCGTGCGCGGTCCGCCACTCAGGGCCGGTGCCCATGCGTACCGTGGTGCCGTCCGCGAGGTCGACGACGAGCTGGACGAGGACGTCGGAGTCCTCCCCGATCATGACGCCGAGGACGTTGGTTCCCTTGTGGACCAGGGATGTCACGTCCTCGGTGCGATAGAGGGACCGGACCCGGGTGTCGACCGGAGGTGGGTCGAGCACGGCGGAGCCGACCCGGCGGCCGTTCGCCGTCACCTCCGCGATGCCACGGGCCAGGCTGAAACTCTGTTCACAGCAGAAGCCTTCGCCATCGGGTCCACGCTCGTAGCTTCCCCGGGCGGAGATGTACGCACGGGCCCGCACCGGTCGGGCCGGGAGTCGGAACTCGCCGCGCAGATAAGACCCGCCTCGGCCATGTTCGGCGGGCGAGATCCACTGTGCGGTCCAGTCCTCACTCTCCAATAGGCCGGTCTCCCACCACGAACCCTCGCTCCATTCCGACGGATCGCCCGCGGCGTCCCATACCCGAACCTGCCAGTGGTAACGGGTTGCCGACCGCAACGTCGGCCCGTCGTACTCGACGTGGACCGACCGCGAGGACGTGATCTTGCCGCTGTCCCACACGTCCGGCCTACCCGCCTCGAGTCCCTTGGCTGAGCTCGCGACCCGCACCCGGTACGCCGTCTGGACGAGTCCATGGCGGCCCGACTCCAGAATCCAGCTCAGCCGGGGCCGCCGGACGTCGATGCCGAGCGGATGAGAGAGGTACTCCGTACGAAGGCCGGTGATCGTCACGTCGCCCGGAGCAGCATTCCGCAGGTGGAGCGGGTCACCGCACGCACGAGGTGACACGTCTAGAGGGCGCGGCGAGCCCAACGAGGCAAGGGCGATCGTCCCGGCGACCAGCGCCAGCACGATCGACCCGAGCGCCGCATGAGCTGGACGGGTACCTCGAATCTGGAAAGAACCGATGCGGCACACGATAGGTTCCACGCACACGGCGGCAAGGGGTGTGCGCAGCGCCAGGTCCGCAAGTGGTCAGCGACTTTCGGGCGCGGGGTGCGGTGGGAGGTGTCACGGGCGGCGCGGCGGCGGCTCGTCCGTCTCACCACGTGGCCCGGCGCGAGGCGTCGTGGTCGCCGGCGGCGGGGGAGTCCCCGGCCTCTCGCCGTGATCGCCTTCTGTCGTGGCGTGTTCTTCTCCACGTTGCCGCCCGATCTTCGCGTCGGCCCGATCCTGTTGCTTCTTTTCCTGGGTCTTTCGGTAGGCGTCCTCCATCATGCGCTGTGCAACCGGCCGACCACCCAGTCCGAAGGCCAGGGCGAGCCCGAGGGCGAGTGCCCCCATGGTGGCGGCGAAGGCGATCTGGACTATCTGCTCAGCGATCCGCAGTTGCTGGAGGATCATGAACACGGCGATGACCATAACCAGCGCGGGAACGACTGTGGCCGCCACCTTGCCGGTAGGAGTATCACCCATCAGCCTGCCAATCGCGGCAGAGGCCGCGCCGGCGACAATCGCGGCGACGGCGAAGATCAGGATGGCGGCGATGACGTTCGGCAGGTACGCCACCACCTGGTCCATCAGCGCGGTGAGACTCGGAATCCGCAGTGCTCCGATGGCGGCGAAGAGGAAGAACGCGAAGATCAGCCAGAAGACCACTCTCGCGAGAGCTCTCGCCGGGCTGGTGCCAGCCAGGACCGACTGCAGGTACTTGCTCGAATGGGACTCCTCCACGCGCCGGTCTACGCCTGCCTTCTCGAGAACCTTGCGGACGAGGGCTGCCACCAGCTTGGCGACGATGTAGCCGATGATGAGCAGGACCAGGAAGCCGAGCAGGTGGGGGAGGAACCCGATGATCCGGTCGAGTACATTCTGGAAGCTTTGGCCAATGCCCATGGGAACTCCTTCACTCCGCGGCGGGGCCGAAAGCCAACTGGCTCGGCATCAATGCCCACGCGACGATGCGGAGGCTACGTCGGCGGCCTTGCCTTCCACGGTGGCACTGACATTTCTGTGCGCAATCGGCAGACGTCCTGACGCGGCTGTGACGAGAGTCACCAACGTCTTTTGCGCGGACGCTCATGCCCTATGTGCACCGTAGAGCGACATGAGTGGCTTTTGCAGGGATCCGGTCGCCATCTTCCAGATCATGCACGGGTCGTGAAGTACTGCTCCGGGTTGGAGGGGCCTGGTTCGGGATAGTCCGACTCGATCATCATCGTGGCGGGAACGTTGTGGAAGTCGTTGCGGGTGATGCAGTAGCCCTTGGGTGGCAGGCTGACCCCGATCGCGTAGAACTGTTCGCGCGCCATCGTGATGACCTCGCGCAGCAGCCGGTCCTGCTCGGCCGGGTCGGCGGTGGCGGCCATCTGGTCGTACACCCTCATCTGTTCCCGCACCGCTGCCGGTGGTTCCTCGCCGCCCGCGCCCTTGGTCTGGTACCACTCGGCCCACGGGAGCGCGAAGTTGGACTCGTCGCGGTACGGCATGTAGTAGCGGGGTTCGAGGCGCGGGTCCATGCCGCCGACGTCGCCCTGCCACACGACCGCGTCGAAGAGGTTGGCGTCCTTGCGTTCGTAGAAGAGGTCTCCGTCCTCGGCCCGGATGCTCACGTCGACGCCGACCTCGCGCCAGTATCCCCGGATCAGATCCATCACGCTCGCCCAGGCGAAACCGTAGTCCTGGCTGGCGATCTCGACCGCGAACCTGATGGGTTCCCCGTCCGGGCCCAGCCGGACGCCCTTGTCGTCGCGGTCGCCGTAGCCGGCCTTGTCGAGAGCCTGGTTGGCCCGGTCGACGTCGTACTCCGTGTACTGCTTGGCCAGGGTCTCGTCGTAGAAGTCCGACTCCGGGCGGGGCGCGGGCTGGAACGGTTCACCTTGGCGCTGGTACGCCGCGACGATGATCTCCGGCCGGTTGATGGCGTGCGAGAGTCCGACGCGGAAGTCGCGGTTGCGGAAGATCTCGCGTTTCACCGGGTCCTTGTGGCAGAGGTTCAGCGAGATGATCGCGGTGTTCATGTTCGCGTTGGTCATGTCGACGAAGCTGTAGCCGCCCTTTTCCCGGCTCTGGGCGAGGACGGGCTTGTTCCGCAGCGAGGTGATAGTGCGGGTCTGCATGTCGAACTCGCCGGTGGTGGCCTTGAGGAGCATCACCTCCGGGTCGGTGATGACGGAGTTGACGAACTCGTCCAGGTAGGGGAGCTGGCTGCCGTCGGGGTCGACCTTCCAGTAGTAGGGGTTGCGCTTGGCGACCACTCGATCACCTTCGCCGACAGGCTGCGTGATCACCCAGGCGTTGAGGGTGGGGAGTTCGGGGTTTGCCCAGCGGTCGCGCTTCGCGTCGAACAGCTGGATCCAGTCGCCCAACTTCTCCTGTTCGGCGAGCTGATCCACGTTGTCGGCGAAACTCGCGTGGAACTGCGACAGGTAGTGCTTGGGCAGGCGGACGAAGTCGAGACCGAACGCCTTGGTCGCCATCCGCTGGGCGAACAGCGCGTTGGGTGCGGGGAACGTCACCCGTACGGCGTAGTCGCCGATCTTCTCCACGGTCGCCGGGCCGTCCGCGCTGAGGTAGGCGGCCGGTAGTAGTGGGGAGATGTCCTTGTTCCGCAGCACGTCGTCGTAGGCGAAGATCACGTCGTCGGCGGTGAAGGGTTCGCCATCAGACCAGCGGGTGCCCTCCCGGAAGCGGAAGACGTACTCGGTGGCGTCGGCGTTGACCTCGAACGACTCGGCGACACCCGGCAACACCTGGTCGCGGCCGAACGTGCGGGCCTCGGGGCGCCACCGCAGCAGCGGGTCGTACCCGACGCTCCGGTCCAACCACGCGGTGTCGGGTCCGAGCATGCCCGCCCGCCACGTTCCGCCGTACTGGCCGATGCGATCGGCCGGCTCGACCACGAGCGGCTTCTTCGGCAACCGGTCCTTGACGGGTGGGAGCTTCCCGGCCTTCACCTGTGCGGCCAGGGACGGCGCCTCCGGACCCTTCGCCAGGTCGCGTGCGCTGCCCTCCCGCTGCGTACTCGGATCGGTCGAGAGCAGGTTGCAGCCGCTGCTTGTGCCGGCCACCACGATGGCTGCACCGCCGATGCCGAGGAGTCGCCGTCTGGTGAGTGGGTCACGCCCGCGTGCGGTCTGCTCGTCCATGGCCGGTGAGTGTAACGATTTACTTTTCAGGCCATCAAGGTCGCCAGCCGCTCCGCGATGGCCGACAAAGGACGACCGAGAGCGTGCTGTGGTTGATGAAGGTACGAATTGAATCGTTAGACTTCCGCATCGAAGACACGCATGGGCGACAGGTGAGGAGAGTCGGGTGGCTGGCGGCAAGGTGAGCCTGCACGACGTCGCGCGGCGTGCCGGAGTCTCGCCCAGCACGGTGTCCAACGTGCTGAACGGCCGGCATGGTCGGACGCGGGCCGAGACGAGCGAACGCGTCCGTGCCGCCATCCGGGAGCTGGGCTACGTGCCCAACCAGCTCGCCCGGCAGTTCCGCACCGGACAGGTCCGCACGATCGGGTTGATCGTCCCGTCGGTGGCCAACCCGTTCTGGGGATTCGTGGCCCAACGCGTCGAGCAGGCTGCGAGCGAACGCGGCTACCAGGTGCTTCTCTGCAACGCCGAACGCGACGCCGAACGCGAGGCGAGGTTCGCCGAGACGCTGCTCGACTCCGGCGTACGCGGGCTGATCTTCGGCTCCTCGCCGCTGTCGTTCGACCACCTGGCGGGGTTCGGTGACCGTGGCCTGCAGGTGGTGGCGTTCGACCGTTCGCTCGCCGGCGCGGGGTCGGTGGTGGTCGGTAGCGTCGAGATCGACAACGTGCTCGCGGCCAGACTGGCGATCTCCCACCTGACCGGACTCGGGCACCGGCGGATCGGCTTCCTGTCCGGCCCGATCCAGACGGTCAGCCGGCGCGAGCGGCTCGCCGGATACCAGCAGGCGTTGGCGGCTGTGGGCATCGAGCCCGATCCGGAGCTGGTCTGGGAGGGTGCGTCGGTGACCGCTTTCGGCGACGCCGAGGGTGCCGAGCTCGGCCGGTCCGGTGCCCATCACCTGCTCAGCCGACCGGACCGACCCACCGCGCTGTTCACGATCAACGACATGTACGCGATCGGTGCGTACGCAGGCGCCCGCGACCTCGGCCTGCGGGTGCCCGACGACGTGTCGGTACTCGGGTTCGACGACCTCCCGGTCCTCGCCGAGGTGGCCGTCCCGCCGCTCACCACCGTGCGCCAGCCGCTGCCGGAGATGATGCGCCTCGCCACCGAGCAGCTGATCGGCCGGCTGGTGGGCGAGCGCGTCGGTGAGCCGGAGCACGTCACCGCGACACCGGAACTTGTCGTACGCCAGTCGACGGCACCGCCGGCCGGCTGAGCGGAGAGGAAGGGGATCGCCATGGGTCAGGTCAGGATCGCGTTGATCGGTGCGGGTGCGATGACGCAGCGGGTGCACCTGCCGTCACTCGCATCGTTCACGGATGTGGAGCTGGTAGGTGTCTGCGACCTCGACCCGGCGCGGCTGAAGGACGTCGCGGACCGCTATGGCATCGACGGCCGCTACGCGGACTACCGGACGATGATCGACGAGCTCGCTCCCGACGGTGTCTACGCGGTCGGCCAACCCCAGCTGATGTACGACGTCTGGGTCTGGTGCCTCGAGCGAGGACTTCCGCTCTTCATCGAAAAGCCGCTGGGTCTCAGCTGGCACCAGGCGCGGATGCTCACCCATCTCGCCGACCGGTCGGGTGTGATCACCCAGGTCGGCCATCAACGCCGTACGTCACCACTGCTGGCGAAGATGCGCGACGACTGCCGGGCCGGTGGGCCGATCACGCACGCGGTCTGCGAGTTCTACAAGTGCGACCAACGGGCGTTCACCTCGGCCCGCGACCGGATGTACGACGACGGCGTCCACGCGATCGACACCCTGCGGTGGATCTGCGGGGGAGAGGTCGTGGGAATCGACAGCCACTGCCAGTCGGTCGGAGTGCCGGACCTCAACCAGATCTCCGCCCTCCTGCACTTCGACAACGGGTCGACCGGCGTCCTGGTGGCCAACTGGGCGAGCGGTCGACGCGTGTTCCGGGTCGAGATGCACGCGCCGGGGATCGCCTGCGACGCCGACCCGGAAGGGGAGGCCCGGCTGTACGTCGACGGCGACACCGCGGGCGTTGCCTACGACTGTCGTACGGTCGCGGGAAGCGACGACTTCTTCGTGTACGCAGGCTTCCAGGCGAAGAGCCGCGAGTTCGTCGACTCGCTCGCCGCCGGCGAGGAACTCACCAGTTCGCCGTTCCACGACGCGCTGAAGACGATCGAGGTCGCCGAGAAGATCCTCGCCGAGGCGCTCCTACGCGGGTAGGCGGGTGGCCGGCCGATCACCACAGCGACGGATTGGCGGGAGGCACGTCGTCCAGGAACTCGGTGATCATCGGCTCGAGGACCTGCATGACCGCCGAGATCGAGATGTGAGAAGTCGCGGGGAGGATGACGAGTCTGGCCTGGGGGACCTGGGAGATCGTCCCCGTCGCCGCCGCCTCCTCGTCGCCACCACCCCGGAGCTTGAACATCGCCACGGCGTGCTCGGGCTTCACCCCGTCCGCATCCCCGACGATGACCATCGTCCTGGCCTGGATCGACCGCAGCTGCGCGTCGCTGATGTTCTGGTCCTCGAAGTTCAGCACCCTCATCTTCTCGATGTAGGCATCGAAGGCTTGGGGATCGGCACTGTGCTGGCGGAACGCCTCGCCGACCGGAGTGTCCCTGAAGACGTCGCCGGAAAGACCCTCGAGCGCCTCGAGGACCGCCGGATACCAGCCGTTCTGGCGGTAGGTGGCGGACATGGAGACGAGCTTGCTCACGAGCCGCGGGTGACGCAGCGCCAGCTGCAACGCGACTCCGCCGCCCTGCGAGTAGCCCATCACGTCGGCACTCTCGACCTCCAAGGCGTGCAGCAACGCCGCGGCATCGTCGCCGAACTGCTCGTACGACATGGTGCGCGGCGTATCCGCCGTGCGACCGTGTCCCTGTTGATCGAAGACGATGACCGGGCGCTTGCCGACGAAGGCCTCCACCCACTGCTTCATCGAGTCGGTGGACATGAAGGCACCGGGAATGAGCAGCAGCGGCGCCGGCTCGGAGGCGCCAAGCTCACCATGCACTTCGTAGTAGAGCTGCAGGCCGTTGATGGGCAGATGACCACTGCGTGCGGGCTTCATCCAGCGAGGGTATCCACCTCTTCCGTGCCCGGGACTAGGCCCGGGCAGGGAAGGGTGGACCGGCGAGGTCACGGGCTGATCTGTCCTTCCGACCGGATGCCCTTGCGGAGAACCTGGCCGGCGACCACCAGGCCGGCGGCGGCGAGCACGATGTCCTTCAGGACGTACTGCGTCACCAGCGTCGGACCGTGCCCGAACAGGTCGCCCGCGAAGATCACCAGCGGGGACATGATCCCGACCAGCGCCCCGCCGAGGACCACCAGCCCCGCTCGCAGGAACCGACCGGTCACCAGGGTGAGACCGATGAAGGTCTCGGTGAGAGCCGTCAGCATGAGCGCCGCCTGGCCCGACACGACACCGAAGGTCAGACTGTCGATCGTGGCGACCGCCAGGTCCTCGGCAGGGCTAAGCCCGGGCACGAACTTCAGGGCACCGAACGCGCAGAAGATGAGCCCGAGACTGACCCGCAGGACCGTGATGCTGTG
>JBOHED010000522.1:0-4866 GCA_050700915.1 Actinopolymorphaceae bacterium
GGGAGGGTCCCGTCGCCCCAGACCTCGCGGTGGGTCGCAGCGGGACGGTGCCGGGCGAGGACAGCGAGAAGTTCAGGGTGGTGACCGTCTGAACCTTCCGTCCTCACAGCTCTTCTCCTCACCCGGCCGCTGGCGACTCCCTCACATGGTGTCGCGCCTCGGGTAGTCCTCCACGACGTAGGCGCCGCGGCCGGCGATGACCACAAGGATGCCCTCGTCTGACATCGCCTTGATCGCCTTCCGCACCGTGTCCCGACCCAGCTCGAACTCCTGGATCAGCTGAGCCACCGACGGGATCGCTCGACCAGGCCGGTAGTCGCCTCGCTCGATCCGGGCCTTGAGGATCGCACTCAACTGCTGGTGCGGCGCCACCATGTGGCCCCGATCGATCTTCGCGTCGGGTCCGAAGGTCATGACCTGGACGGTAGGTAGCGGGCCATAGGCCCTCCCTTCCCCCCATGGGGGCCCCTAGGGGTAGACGAGTCAGGTACGGACTGGTTACAGTCGGGTCCTCGGCCCGCGACGGGTGGCGAGCCGGTTCCCGCGACGGGACCAGCTCGCCAGCCACCGGGCCGAAGCCGACAGGGGCGCGGGCGCGAGGCTGGAGGCGGTCCGCCCGCACTCCTTCTCCACGGGGAGGCGATGTGAGTGGGCTGGCGAATCGGCCTGTGGCTGGTATGCGTGATGCTCGGCCTGCTGCTGGCGGCGGTGGTCCGATGACCCGCGAGCCGATCGACTCGGGACGGCTCGACTGGATCTGGAACGGTGAGCTGACGGAGCGGGGCTACACCGACGTCGACCTGGAGACGACCAGCCGCGTCTTGTCCCGGCTGTGCCCGACCTGCACGGCGGCCGTCGGCGACTGGTGCCGGACAGCGGGCGGTCACCTGCTCGACCACCTCGACCTGCAACACCTCACCCGCCGGATGCTCGACTGAGCCCACGACAGCCTGCAGCCTGTCCGAATTGTTGGAGCTTTCCCGCATAGAAGCGGGAAAAGCTCCAACAACTCCGGCGTCGCGAGGGCGTCAGGCCCGGCGTCGCGCGGGGGAGTCTCGTGCGCAGTCAGGGGAGCCAGTCGGCGACGAGAGAGCGTTCCTGCTCGAGCTCCTCGGTCGTCACCCGCAACCGCTCCTGCGCCTGCTCGTCGTGGGACAGTCCGTCGACGACCCGCCACTTCGTACCGTCCGACGTGATCGGAAAGCTGAACGACAACCCTTCCGGTACGCCGTACTCCCCCCGGCTCAGCACCGCCATCGAGGTCCAGTCGCCGGCCGTGGTGCGGCCACCCAGCGCACGCACCGAGTCGACGATCGCACTCGCCGCCGACGCCGCCGACGACGCTCCCCGGGCCGCGATGATCGCCGCGCCACGCTTCTGGACCGTCTCGATGAACTCTCCGCGCAGCCAGGCGTGGTCGTCGATCACCTCGGATGCCGGCCGGCCACCGATCCGGGCGTTGAACGCGTCGGGGTACTGCGTCGCCGAGTGGTTGCCCCAGATCGTCACGTTGCTGACGTCGGCGACCCGTGCGCCGGCCTTCTTGGCGAGCTGCGCCTTCGCGCGGTTCTCGTCGAGCCGGGTCATCGCGAACCACCGGTCGTCCGGGATCTCCGGTGCGTGTGCGCGGGCGATCAGACAGTTGGTGTTGCAGGGGTTGCCGACGGCGAGGATGCGTACGTCGTCAGCTGCCCGGCCCGCCAGTGCGGTGCCGATCGGGCCGAAGATGCCGGCGTTGGCGCCGAGCAGGTCACCGCGTTCCATGCCCTGCTTGCGCGGCATCGCACCGACGAGCAATGCCCACGACGTACCGTCGAACGCCGTCTCGCGGTCCGCCGTCGCCACGATGTCGTGCAACAGCGGGAACGCGGCGTCCTCCAACTCCATCGCCACGCCCTCGAGCGCGGACATGGCCGGCTCGATCTCGAGTAGCCGCAGGACCACAGGTGTCTGCGGACCGAAGACCTCGCCGGAGGCGAGCCGGAAGAGCAGCGGGTAAGCGACGTTGCCGGCCGCTCCGCTAACGGTGATGTGCACTGGGCGTACGACGGAAGCATCGGACATGTCCGTGAGACTAGTCGGCCGTCTGACGGCGCCGGCGGAGGGTTCGGACCTCCGCACGGCGCGCCCACGCGGTCGATGGCCACGGCGTTTCAACGGCCCAAACCATGGCGGCCGTGCCGTCGTTTCTCCGCCACCATCGACAAGCGGGGCAGCTTACGGACAACCCTGTTCCTGCTCGACGTCGTCGGCTGGGGCGTCGGCGTAGGTATGGAGCGCAACGGCGAGCGCCCGGACCGCCGCGCGGAGTTCGACCGGCCGCCGGATCACGAACGGCCACCCCAGTCCGGCCAACATCTGCGCCACCCCGTCGAGCCGCTCCGCCCGCAAGGTCACCACGACCCCATCCGCCGCCCCGGCGTCACCCGTCGCGCCGGCGTCACTTGCCACTCCGATGTCGCTTGCCACTCCGATGTCACCCGTCGCGCCGGCATCACCCGCCAGGTCGGTGAGGGTGGCCATCGACGGCGGGAGCCGGCGGCGGACGTCGGCAAACGGGGCCTGGATCACCACCTCCACCTCGTGCGCCCAGGGCACCCGCGCCAGCGACCGCTGCACGTGGTCGACCGCATCAAAGCCCTCCGGGACCGTGAAGCCCTCCGCGCACGGCTCGAGATTCACGACCCGATCGACCCGGAACGTACGAACCTCGCCGCGCCGGTGGTCATGCCCCGCGACGTACCACCGACCACCCTGGACGACCAGGCCATACGGATCGACGTCCCGGACGCTGCGCTCGCCAGCCCGCGACTCGTACGTCATCCGGACCCGACGACGCTGGTGGGCCGCGGCGGCGAGTCGGAGGACGACGCCCGTCGGTGGTGCGTAACCGGGCCGCGGCGTGAGGCCGAACGCCACCGTGTCGGGCACCGCGGCCACCTGGTCCCGCAACGCGTCGGGGAGCACCCGGCTGATCTTGGCCAGCGCACTCTCGGTCGCCGCTCCGCTCGTCGCCGCGCCGCTCGTCGTGGCGGCACCACTCGTTGTGGTGGCACCGCTCGTCGAGGTGGCAATGCCAGCGGCACGGGCGGCGAGCAGTCCGAGGACGACCGCGGTCGCCTCGTCGTCGGTGAGCATCAGCGGCGGCAGTTTGTAGCCGGGCCGCAGCCGGTATCCGCCGTACCTCCCCCGTTCCGCCTCGACCGGAATCCCGAGGTCCACCAGGCGGGTGGCGTACCGCCGGACCGTGCGCTGGTCGACGCCCAGCCGCCGGGCCAAGTCGACGCCGGTCAGTCGGTGGTGGGCCTGGAGAAGCTCGAGCAGGGCGAGGATCCGTGTCGTCGGATGTGGGCTCTCGAGCACAGTTCCCAGGATGCCCTACCAATGCGGGCGGAGTCAGTCCGGATTCGCCTCTACGCTCCAGGAACGACGCGCTCAACGGCACGGCCAAACCGGAAGGAACCACACCCATGGCTACGTACGTCCTCGTTGCCGGCAACTGGCTCGGCGCCTGGGCCTGGGCCGACGTGACCCGTCACCTGCGCGGTGTCGGCCACGACGTGCATCCCGTCACGCTCACCGGAGTCGGATCCCGGGTCCATCTGGCCTCCGCCGCCGTGGACCTGGGCACGCACATCAGCGATGTCGTCCACACGATGGAGTACGAAGACCTCCGCGATGTGATCCTGGTCGGCCACAGTTACGGCGGGTTTCCGGTGACCGGCGCGGCCGACCGGGCGCCCGACCGGCTCTCCCGGGTCGTCTACGTCGACAGCGGACCGTTGCCGGACGGTACGTCCCAGCTGGACACCGCCGGCCCCGAGGCCCGCGACGCCATCCTCGCCCGGATGAAGGACGACGCCGACGGCTGGCGCGAGCCGTTCCCCACCTGGGCGGCGGTCGAGGCGGAGGGCACGGCCGGCGGACTCGATGAGGCCGCGTGGACCCGGATCGCCGCCCGCGCCACGGACCAGCCACTCGGCGCCAATGCCCAGCCGCTCCGACTCACGAACGACGCCCGCCGCAACACGGTCCCCCACACGCTCCTCACCTGTGTCTTCCCGCTGGACCAGGTGCAGGCCATGATCGCGGCCGGGCATCCGTACTTCGCCGGCTTCACCGCCGACCAGACCTGGTCGTACGCCGAACTGCCGACCGGTCACTGGCCGATGTTCTCTCGTCCGGAGCGGCTCGCGGCCATCCTCGACGAGCTCTCCCGCGGCTGACCGCCGCACGGCGAGGCTCAGCGGCTGGCGACTTACCGGCTGGCGACTTACCGGCTGGCGACTTACGGGCTGGCGACTCAGCGGCACCGACCACTCAGCGGCCGGTGACGCCTGGGAGCGACGTGCCGTACCGGTCGCCCACCGGCTCGGGGAGATCGTCGAGCTCGGCCAGTGCGTCGGCAGGCAGCTCGAGATCACCTGCTCCCGCGTTGTCCTCGAGGTAGCGCACCCGCTTGGTCCCCGGGATCGGCACCACGTAGCGGCCCTGCGCGACCACCCAGGCGAGGGCCACCTGTGCCAGCGTGGCACCGAGACGTTCGGCGACCGTACGTACGCCGGACACGATCGCCTGGTTCGCGTCGAACGCTTCCCCCTGGAAGCGCGGCATCTGGCTCCGCATGTCGTCGTCCGCGAGCTGGTCGGCCGAGGAGATTGCGCCGGTGAGGAAGCCTCGCCCGAGGGGCGAGAACGGAAGGAACGCGATGCCCTGCTCCTCGCAGTAGGGCACGACGGCGGCGAGCTGCCCTCGCGTCCAGAGCGACAGCTCGGACTGGACGCTCGCCACCGGGTGGATCGCCTGGGCCTGCCTGATGTCGTCGACCGAGACCTCGGACAGTCCGATCGCCCGCGCCTTGCCCGC
>JBOHED010000523.1:0-4906 GCA_050700915.1 Actinopolymorphaceae bacterium
GGTCGCTGGTTGGCGTTGAACAGGTCGGCCTGCAGGAAGATCTGGCCGTCGGTGATGGAGATGACGTTCGTCGGGATGTACGCCGAGATGTCGCCGGCCTTGGTCTCGATGATGGGCAGGCCGGTCATCGAGCCGCCACCGAGCTCGTCGGTGAGCCTGGCGCATCGCTCCAGGAGCCGGGAGTGCAGGTAGAACACGTCACCGGGGTAAGCCTCACGACCGGGCGGCCGGCGCAGCAGCAGCGACATGGCGCGATAGGCCTCGGCCTGCTTGGACAGGTCGTCGAAGATGATCAGGACGTGCTTGCCGGCGTACATCCAGTGCTGGCCGATGCTCGAACCGGTGTAGGGCGCGATGTACTTGAAGCCCGCGGGGTCGGAGGCCGGTGCGTTGACGATCGTCGTGTATTCCATCGCGCCCGCGTCATCCAGTGCCTGGCGAACAGCTGCGACCGTCGAGCCCTTCTGCCCGATCGCGACGTAGATGCAGCGCACCTGCTTGTCCGGATCGCCGCTCTCCCAGCCGTTCTTCTGGTTGAGGATCGCGTCGATGGCGATCTGGGTCTTGCCGGTCTTGCGGTCGCCGATGATGAGCTCACGCTGGCCTCGACCGATCTGGAACATCGAGTCGATCGCCTTGATGCCGGTCTGCATCGGCTCGCGGACCTCCTTGCGCATCATCACGCCAGGGGCCTGCAGCTCGAGCTCGCGACGCTCGTCGATGCCCTCGATGGGGCCACGGCCGTCAACCGGCGTCCCCATCGCGTCGACGACGCGGCCGAGGTAGCCCTCGCCGACGGGGACCGACAGCACCTGGCCGGTCCGGCGTACGGCCTGCCCCTCCGCGATGCCGCTGAACTCGCCGAGGACCACGACGCCGATCTCTCTGACGTCGAGGTTCTGGGCGATGCCGAGTGTGCCGTCCTCGAACTCCAGCAGCTCGTTGGCCATCGCCGACGGAAGGCCCTCGATGTGGGCGATACCGTCACCGCAGTCCACCACCGTGCCGACTTCCTCGGCTGCCGCCGCCTCCGGCTGGTAGCTCGAGACGAAGCGCTCCAGTGCGTCCCGGATCTCGTCCGGGCGAATCGTCAGCTCCGACATCTGTTAGGTCCCTGCTCTCTCGGCAATCTCGTCTGGCCGTGCGGTAAGGCTGGCTATCCGGCGAGCCGGCGACGTGCGTCGTCCAACCGACCGGCGATGGTTCCGTCGATGACCTCATCGCCCAGCTCGACCCGGAGGCCGCCGATCACCTCGGGATCGAGCAGGACATTGAGATGGATGTCATGGCCGTACTGCCGGCTGAGCGTGCGGGCCAACCGCTCGCGATCAGCCTCGTCCAGGGGGATGGCGGTGCGGACCGTGGCGACGAGCCGCTCCCGCCAGGCCGCCGCAAGCTTGCCGTAGTAGTCCAGCGCCTCGGTCAGTCCCAACCCGCGTGGAGCCGCCACGGCCTGCTCCACAAGGCGTACGGTTGCCGACTGCGCCTTGTCGGCGAGCAGCCCGCGGGCCAGCTCCACCCGCCGTTCCGCCGGCACCGTGCGACCGGTCAACGCCTGGCCGAGTCGCGGATCGCCCTCGATCAGCCGGGCGAAACGGAAGAGCTCGTCCTCGAGGTCGTCGAGCCGGCCTGCGACTTCTGCCGAACGGATGATCGCGAGGATGCCGGCGTGTTCCAGCGCGTCGACGAGGTCGCGGGTGCGTGCCCACCCCGCCTTGACCGCGGTGGTCACCACGGCAAGGGTGTCCTCGCCGACCCGATCGGCGAGCAGCCCGTCGGCGAGCCCCGTCCGCTCGTCGGCCCCGCGCGCCGGGTCCGTGAGCGCCCGACGCAGCGCCGCCTCCTCGTCGAGGAGTGCGGTCACGCCGAACAGCTGGACGCCGGCAGTTTCGAGGTCGTTCGCCTCACCCGGCAGGTCCGAGACGACCTGCCGGACCGACGCGAGTGAGTCGCGGGACGCGCCGCGAACGTCGATCATGACGGTTCACCGACCGGTTGACGTTCCTCCAGCTCGGAGAGGAACCGCTCGACGATCCGGCGCTGCCGCGCCTCGTCCTCCAGGGACTCCCCCACGATCCGGCCCGCGAGCTGCGTGGACAGCTCGCCGATCTCGGTACGGAGCTGGGCGAGCACCTGCTGGCGTTCCGCATCGATCTGTGAATGGGCCTGCGCGACGATGCGCTGGGACTCCGCCTGCGCCTGGGCGCGCAGCTCGGCGATGATCGTCGCACCCTGCTCCTTGGCGTCCTCACGGATGCGTGACGCCTCGTGCCGGGCTTCGGCAAGCTGCTGCTGGTACTTCTCCAACGCGGCCTTGGCCTCGGCCTGCGTCTCCTCTGCCTGTTTGAGACCGCCTTCGATCGCCTTCGTACGTTCGGCGAACGCCTTCTCGAACGCGGGCGCCACCCACCGACGCACCACGTAGAAGAGGATGCCGAAGACGACCAGGCTGAGCAGGAGCTCGCTCGTGTGGGGAAGGAGCGGGTTGGGCGCCTCCTCCGCAGCTACGAGGTTTGCGTGCTTCGCGAGGGTGACTGTCATGGCAGGAACCTGTCGCTAGTTCTGGCAGTGGTCACTAGTTCTGGCTGTGTCACTGGTTCTGGCTGGGGTCACTAGTTCTGGAAGGCGAAGGCGAGGGCGATACCGATGATCGCGAGCGCCTCGGTGAGACCGAATCCGAGAATCGCGATCGTCTGGAGCCGGGCCTGCGCTTCGGGCTGGCGGGCGACGCCGTTGATGTAGGCCGCGAAGATCAGACCGACACCGATCCCCGGGCCGATGGCCGACAGGCCGTAGCCGATGATCGCGAGCGAGCCTCTCATGCGCCAGATCCTTTCGTAGACATAACTGGCTTGTTCCGTGCGGTTGTAGCACTCAGTGCTCTTCGGCGAGAGCACCAGAGATGTAGTTGGCGGTCAGCAAGGTGAAGATGTACGCCTGGAGGACGATCACCAGGAGTTCGAGGAAGTACAACGCGATGTCCAGCGCCATCGAGATGACGCCGACCGGCTTGAAGAGCAGGTTGTCGGAATGGAACAGGAGGTACTCACCACCCAGCGCGAACAACGCGAGCACCAGGTGGCCGGCGAACATGTTCGCGAAGAGCCGCAGTGCCAGCGTGAACGGCCGGACGACGATGTTGGAGATGAACTCGAGCGGGATGAGCAGCACCAGCATCAGGGCCGGGATCCCGGGCGTGATCGTCTGGTGCTTGAGGTAGCCGAGGAATCCCTTACGCCCGATCCCGACGGCGTTGTAGACGATCCAGGTGATCGCCGCCAGCGGATAGACGAAGCTCACCTGGGAGAACGTCGGGAACTGGATGAACGGGACGATCCCGAAGATGTTGTTGACCAGGATGAAGAAGAACAGCGCGACGAGGTACGGCACGAACTTCAGGAAGTCGCGCGAACCGATCATGTCGCGGGCGATCGAGTTGCGGACGAAGCCGTAGGCGATCTCTCCGGAGTACTGCAGCCGGCCCGGCACCATCGCCTGCTTGCGCGCGGCGAGGACGAAGAACCCGCCGACCAGGATCGCGGCCAGCACGAGTTGGGCCATCGGCTTGGTGACGCCGGCGACGAAGGGCGGCAGCAGGAAGTCGGCCGGACCCGGTGGGGTGAAGCCTCCACCGGAGGCGAGGATCGTCAGGCTCACAGGCTCTCCTCTCGTACCGGTCGAGCGTCGGTGGTGCCGTGCTCATTGGTTCGCTCGCTCACGCCGTGCTCATTGGTTCGCTCGCTCACGGGCGGTCCTTGGGTTCGTGGTAGCCATAGCGCTTGAACACGAGGTACAGCGCCAGCGCCAGTCCGACCAGGATTCCTACTGGCAGCAGGAACGAAGTCTGGAAGTAGTGGTCTCCGAGCCAGCCGAGTCCGCCGTACAGCCCGACTCCGGCCACGAAGTGGCCGAAGGCGCCCCAAGCACCGTGCGCAACGCCCGACGGCTCGGGGGGCGACCCGTTCTCGCTCATCGCGAACCGGACTGTAGCAGTCGTCGGGGAGCGCGCCGTGACTGGGGTAAAGAGAAGGTAAATCCACCCGGACGGCGCTCTTCGAGCGCGTAACAGCGCAGGTCACCGCGGTCATGACGATCTTCCTGACGGCGTGTCGGCCGCGGCCGCCGGGTCGCTCGGCCCGCCTTTTCCGCCGGTCCCGGTCGTGCGTTCGTCGAGGTCGTAGAGCGGCACCCGCAGCCGGACGAACGCCCGAATCTCACCGGTGCACCAGGCCGCGACGCAGGCGATCACGGTGAGGCTGGTCGCCATGCGTTCGATGGCCACGTCCACCACGTCGAGCGTGCCGATCGCGGCGAGCAGCCCGCCGAAGATCAGGACGCGGAGAAAGTAGCTGGCGACCGCGACGAGCAGGACCACCTCGGGATAGCTCTGGCGCACCATCCGGAGCGCGAGCAGTCCCGCACCGGAGAACGAGATCACGACGACGGCGCCCAGGACGGCGCCGGCGAGTCCGCGGGTGCCGGCGAGCAGGGTGCTCAGCGCGATGGCGACCGCGGCGACGGCGAGCGTGGGCGTCAACGCTCCGCGAAGCAGCGGGGTGATCCTGTCGGTCGTCATGATGGCGGCCGTCCCTCGTACTCTGGGGGTTTGTGAAACTTAGCACAAGGTCCGCTCGTACGCCGAACCGGCCCCGGCGAGGCGTCGGCAGATCCACCAGGACCGGTCAAAGCAGACCCGTTCAGCGGGCGTGCGGGAGGTGGTTGCGCCGGGGCAGGAGCGCCGTGCATCCGATCGCGACCACGACCACCACGCCCACGATCGACGCAGTCAACCAGGTCGCCCACAGCCCGATCACGACGACGCCGAACGCCAGCAGGCCCGCCCAGAGGTACATCACGAGGACGGCGCCCGGGTGCGAGTGGCCGAGCTCGAGGTAGAGCCGATGAT
>JBOHED010000524.1:0-3218 GCA_050700915.1 Actinopolymorphaceae bacterium
CTGATCGTGCGCAAGAGCGACGGTGGCTACAACTACGACACCACCGACCTCGCCGCCATCCGGCACCGGATCCGTGACCTCGGCGCGACCCGGCTGATCTACATCACCGACAGCGGCCAGAAGCTCCATTTCCACATGGTCTTCCAGGCCGCGCGCGAGGCTGGCTGGCTGCATGAGCCGCTGCGCGCGGAACACTTCGGGTTCGGCCTCATCCTCGGCCCGGACCGCAAGCGCCTGCGGACCCGCTCCGGCGAGCCACCCAAGCTTGCCGACCTGCTCGACGAGGCGGTCCGCCGCGCCCGCGAGGTGGTCGCGGAGAAAAGCCCACACCTGTCCGAGGGGGAGCGGGAGTCGGTGGCCCGGGCGGTCGGCGTCGGTGCCATCAAGTACGCCGATCTGTCGAGCGACCGGATCAAGGACTACGTCTTCGACCTCGACCAGATGGTGTCCTTCGACGGCAACACCGCGCCCTACCTGCAGTACGCCCATGCCCGGGTCCAGTCCGTGTTCCGGCGCGGCGAGATCGACCCGGCCACCCTCAAGGGCACCGAGGTCCTTCTCGCCGACCCGGCCGAGCACCGGCTCGCGCTGAGGTTGGGGGAGTTCGACGGCGTCCTGCACAAGGCCGCGGATGGCGTCGAGCTGCACCGGATCTGCGGGTACCTTTTCGACCTGGCGTCGGCGTTCACGGCGTTCTACGAACACTGTCCGGTCCTGCGTGCCGAGGACGAGAAGACGAGGGCCAGCCGGCTCGTCCTCTGCGACGTGACCGGCCGGGTCCTCGCCACCGGGCTGTCCCTCCTCGGCATCGCGGCCCCCGACCGTATGTAGGCAGCGACCGCATGTAGGGCAGCGACCGGGCTGCGTGGAAGGATGACTGGCATGAGTGAGTCCGTGAGCACGACAGTCGAGCTCCGAGCCGCGATCGATCGCAGCGGCTACTACCCGGATGTCGTCGCCGACGCACTGGAGACCTGCCTTGCCGGTGAACGGGTGCTGTCGTACTTCGTCCACCACGAGCCGACATTTACCCGCGACGAGGTGACCCGCCACATCACCGTGCTGGTCCTCACCCCGACCCGGCTGATCGTGGGACACACCGACGAGCATCCCGCCGACGACAGCCTGCCGACGCCGTACGCCACCGCGTCGACCGAGGCGGTGCCGGTCGACCGGGTGAGCTCGGTCGTGGTGAGCCGGGTGGTCGCCAACCCGGCGGCGTACGAACCAGGCGGTGCCGTGCACTCGGCGATCCTCACCATCGGGTGGGGAGCGATGGGACGCCTCGAGCTGGAGCCGGCCGCCTGCGCTGACCCCAACTGCGAGGCCGACCACGGCTACAGCGGGACGTTCTCCTCCGACGACGTGACCGTCCAGGTCAGTTCGGCGGCCGAGGGCGGCGACGCCGTGGGACGCCTGCTCGGGTTCGCGCAGGAGCTGTCGAGCGTCTCCCGGCGACCGTCAGTCCAGTGAATGCAGGTCCTCCCGAAGTACGGCGAGGCCGCACTCTCTGATCTCCTCGCCTCCGCGTTGGGCGGCCTGGGGGTCGACGGTGCGCGGAACCCGCTCGGGCTGCCGCCGTCTCGCCGGTACGTTCTCCTGCTCGTCGACGGCTTGGGCTGGAACCTGCTCCAGACCTACGCCGCGGAGGCGCCGTACCTCGCCACTCTCGCCGACAACGGCGGTCGCCCGCTGACCGCACCGGTACCGTCGACCACCTCGACCAGCCTGGTCAGCCTCGGCACGGGTCGGGCGCCGGGGGAGCACGGCGTCGTCGGCTACACGATGGTCGTGCCGGGCACCGGCCAGCTCCTCAACACGTTGCGCTGGAACACGACCGTCGAACCGCTCGTCTGGCAGCCGTACCCCACGCTCTTCGAGCAGGCGGAGCGGGCCGGTGTCGCGGTGACTGCCGTGTCCCGCAAGGCGTTCCGCGGATCCGGTGTCACAGTGGCCGGGCTGCGCGGTGGCGAATACGCCGCGGCCGACAGCGCCGGCCAGCGCATCGCCTACGCCGTGGATGCCGTCGCGCGCGGCGCGACGAGCCTTGTCTACCTCTACGAGGGGGATCTCGACTGGACCGGGCACCGCGACGGGTGCCATTCGGCTGCCTGGCGGCATCAGTTGGCGGTGATCGACGGCTTCGTTTCCCGGCTCCGTGGCGCGCTGCCGGCCGACACCACGCTGCTCGTCACCGGGGACCACGGCATGCTCGACGTCCCGTACGACCGGCGCGTCGACGTGGACAGCGACCCACGGCTCCGCGCGGGGGTCTACCTGGTCGGAGGTGATCCACGGCTGCGCTACCTCTACACCGAAAACGGTGCGGCAGACGACGTGGTGGCGGCGTGGCGCGACCGGCTGGGGCACGAGGCACTGGTCCTCACCCGCGACGAGGCGGTGGGCCGCGGCTGGTTCGGCCGCGTGGAGGACCGGGTGCTGCCGCGGATCGGGGATGTGGTGATCGCCTCGCTCGGCGACCTCGCCGTGGAGTGCAACGCGGTGTTCCCGACCGAGGCGAGCCTGCTCGGCTGGCACGGGTCACTTACCGCCGACGAGATGCTGGTGCCCCTCCTCATCGCCGCCTGAGCCGCGCCGGGCGACGGGATGGCGCGAGGTGTGACGTACCCCACCTTGTTCGTCCACAAGACGATCACGGCGTGTCTCGTTCCTCGAGTTTGCAAGGATGGCTCGCCGTGGCCGAACTCGTCTTCTTCACCGGCACGATGGACTGCGGCAAGTCCACCCTTGCTCTCCAGCTGGACTACAACGCGCGACAACGCGGGCTTGCCGGACGCCTGTTCACCTGCCATGACAGGGCGGGTCAGGCGACGCTGTCCAGCCGCCTCGGACTGACCGTGCCCGCGATCGAGGTCAAGGCCGATCTCAACCTGCAGCGCCTGGTGGTGGGGGAGATGACCGCGGGCGCGCGGATCGACTACCTGATCTGCGACGAGGCGCAGTTCTATTCGGGTGAGCAGATCGAGCAGCTCGGCCGCATCGTCGACGAGTTGAGCGTCGACGTCTATGCGTTCGGCATCCTGACCGACTTTCGGACCCGGCTGTTCGAGGGCAGCCAGCGCCTGGTGGAGCTGGCCGACAGAGTAGAGGCCCTGCAGGTGAGGTCGCTGTGCTGGTGCGGCCGGACCGGCACCCACAACGCACGTACCGTCGGCGGCGTCATGGTCACCGAGGGCGAGCAGGTGGTGATCGGTGAC
>JBOHED010000525.1:0-2654 GCA_050700915.1 Actinopolymorphaceae bacterium
CTCATGCTCCACCGCATCGGCGTACTGCACCTGTCGCGGCAGTGCACTACGTACGAACTCTTCCCGCGGTCGCTGCAGGTTTCCGAGCGACACGATCTCCCGGCGGAAGAACAACGCGAGCGTCCAGTCGGAGATGATCCGAATCTTGCGGTTCAACGTGGGCATCCGGCTGACGTGGTAGGTGCGGTGCATGAACCAGGCCGGCCAACCCTTGAGCTTCACGCCGTAGATCTGGGCGACTCCCTTGTGCAGTCCGAGGCTCGCCACGGAGCCGGCGTGGCTGTGCCGGTAGTCGCGTAGCGGCTTGCCGCGCAGCGCCTGGACGAGGTTGTCGCCCAGGACCTTCGCCTGTCGGACCGCGTGCTGGGCGGACGGACTGCACAGGACACCCTCCGGCCCGGACAGGTCGGGCACGGCGGCCGCGTCACCGGCTGCCCAGACCTCCGGCGTGCCGACGACCCGGAGGTTGGCCTCTGTCCTGATCCGACCCTTGCCGTCGAGGGGAAGGTCGGACGCCGCGAGGATCGGATTGGCCTTGACGCCCGCGGTCCAGACGAGGGTGTCGGAGTCCAACGTGGTGCCGTCGGAGAGGACGACGTGCCCGTCGACACATGACTCGAGCAGGGTGTTGAGCTTGACGTCGATCGCGCGCTCGCGGAGCCGCTCGACGGTGTAGCGGCCGAGATCCGCACCCACCTCGGGCAGGATCCGGTCGGCGGCCTCGACGAGGACCCAGCGCATGTCACCGGGCTTGACGCGTTCGTAGTAGCTGGTGGCGTACCGCGCCATGTCCTCGAGTTCGGCCATCGCCTCGACTCCTGCGTACCCTCCACCGACGAACACGAAGGTGAGGGCCCGCCGGCGGATCCGTTCGTCGGTGGTCGACTCGGCGATGTCGAGCCGGTCGAGCACGTGGTTACGGAGCTGAATTGCCTCCTCGACCTGCTTGAACCCGATGGCGTGGTCCGCGAGGCCCGGGATGGGCAGTGTCCTGGCGACGGACCCGAGGGCGACCACGAGCTCGTCGTAGTGGACGTCGTACGGCGTACCCACGCAGGGTTCGATGCGCGCGGTGCGGCTGGCGTGGTCGATCGCCCCGATCCGACCGGTGATCACGTTGACCTTCGGCAGCAGCCGCCGGAGTGCGACGACCACGTGGCGCGGCTCGAGGTTGCCCGCCGCGGCTTCGGGGAGGAACGGCTGGTAGGTCATGTACGACCGGGGATCGACCACCGTGATCGAGACGGTGCCTTTCGCGAGGTCGCGGCGCAGGGCCTTCTGGAGCCGAAGTGCGGCATACATCCCGACGTAGCCGCCGCCGGCGATGAGGACGGCTTTGGTGTGCACGTCCGGTTCACCTCCTGGCTTGTGACTCTTGGTGCCTCCCACGCTAGTCCCTCGTGAAAGATTTCACAAGCACGGTTTCTCTCTTCACAAGGCAAGGTTTGTGTCGGGCCTTTCGATACCCCGCGATCCCCCGCACGAGCATCTAAGCTCGAAGGAGCGAGGGGGGAGGGTTGTCTCGTGGGTGCGATCATCGCCGTCATCGTCATCGCCCTCATCGCCGTCCTGATCACGCTGACGGTGCCTCTTGTCGTGCTCGCCCAACGCCGCGAAGAGCGCCGCCTCGAGTTCCTCGCGCGGTGGGCCGCGTCGATCGGCTGGACGACGTACGCCGGAAGCGTCGAGGTCCCCTGGACGGTTCGCCTGCCCGGCGCGAACCCACGCGGCATCCGCTGCCTTTTCACCGGTATCTACCGGGACCGGCCCGTAAGTGTGGCGGAGTACACGTACCAGACAAGTCACACGAGCTACGTGAACGGCCAGACCCAGGTCACGACGGACAGCCACGACTTCGTGGTGTGCGTCGTCCACCTCCCCTACACCTATCCCGGCATCGAGGTCGCCGGGCGTGGCTCGGGATCGCGGATGTGGCGCTGGCTCACCGGGCCGGACGACACCGAGGTGGGCATCGCGGAGTTCGACAGCGACTACCGGGTCAGGAGTACGCATCCCGAGGTCGTACGGCAGATCATCGGGCCGGCGATGGTGCGGGCCCACCTGGCCGGGATGGCACCGAACTGGAGCCTGCACGGCACCGACCTGCTGGTCTACTGGCAGGGCCGGATGGAGCCCGCCCGGGTCCTCCCCGCTCTCGACTCCGTTCTGCGGATCGCCGGCCTCCTCGGCCACTGAACCCCGGGCGTGCCGGCGGTTGGCGGGCACGCTGTGATCGCAGATGGCGCGAGGTGGCACACGGTGGCACCACGTGCTACCGGCGATATGGTGACGGCATGACTGCACAGCATGAGCACGAGATCACCCAGCGCGATCTTCGGCATCGCTCCGGCCAGATCATGGACGCCGTAGAACACGGCGAAGCCTTCATCGTCACCCGAAATGGCGCCCCGATAGGGGAACTGATCCCCCTCCGCCGCCGCCGCACGGTCACCCGTGAGCAGTTCGTGGCGCTGTCCGCGCACGCCCCGATCGTCGATGCTGAGCGTTTCCGCGCAGACCTGGACAGCATTGCCGACCCCGAACTGCGAGACCCGTATGCCAGGTGACGAACACGGCCTAGTCGACACCAACATCCTGATCCTGCGAAACGGAATCGATCCTGCGGAGCTGCCAGGCGTTCTGTCCATCAGCGC
>JBOHED010000526.1:0-7496 GCA_050700915.1 Actinopolymorphaceae bacterium
ATGACCTGGTGTTCTGTGACGGCGACAAGGAGGAGTACCCCGACTACTACGAGGCGGCGCTGCGACTCCTGCGTCCCGGCGGTGTGGTGGCGATCGACAACACCCTGTGGCACGACCGGGTGGCGGACCCGGCTCAGCGCGACCCCGAGACGGTGGCGATCCGTGAGCTGGGCAAGCGGATCCTCGACGACGAACGGGTCGTCCCCGTCCTGCTCCCCGTGGGCGACGGCCTCCTCTGCGCCGCCAAGCGCGGCTGACGCTCCGGCTCCCCAGCCCGCGAGGGAAGCGGGTTCTCAGTCGGGGATGCGCTGGCCCTTGCCGAGCACGGTGATACCGCCCTGGCTGACGGTGAAGCCTCGGGCGGAGTCCGCCGCCTTGTCCACACCGACTTCGGCACCGTCGGGCACGACGATGTTCTTGTCGAGGATGGCATTGCGGACCACTGCACCCGGTCCGACCACCGTGCCGTCGAGGATCACGGAGTTCACGACCTCCGCCCCTCGCTGGATGCGTACGCCGGGCGAGAGAACCGAGTGGTCGACCGACCCACCGGAGATGATCGACCCCATCGACAGGATCGAGTCACTCGCCCGACCACCCGCCACCAACTTCGCGCCGGGATCCTGCGGGAAGCTGGTGTAGATCGGCCACTCCCGGTTGTAGATGTTGAAAACCGGCTCCACCGAGACGAGATCGGTGTGGGCTTCGTGGTAGGAATCGAGCGTCCCCACATCACGCCAGTAGCTGCGGTCACGGGCGGTGGCACCTGGCACGTCGTTGTCGGCGAAGTCGTAGACCTGCGCATCACCCTTGTCGGTCATCATCGGGATGATGCTGCCGCCCATGTCGTGCACCGAGCCCTCGTCGTCGGCGTCCATCCGGAGGGCGTCGAGGAGCGCGTCGGTCGTGAAGACGTAGTTGCCCATCGACACGAACGTCTCTTTCGGGTTGTCGGGAAGTCCGGGCGGATCAGCCGGCTTCTCGAGGAACGCCCGGATCGTGCGTCCGTCCGCGCCGGTCTGGATGACGCCGAACGACGACGCCTCCGCGCGCGGCATCCGGATTCCCGCGACCGTCACGCCGGCCTCGCTCGCGATATGCGCCTCGACCATCTGCGCGACGTCCATCCGATAGACGTGGTCGGCGCCGAACACGATCACGTAGTCGGGCTGGTCGTCGTGGATGAGGTTCAACGACTGGAAGATCGCGTCGGCGCTCCCCTGGAACCACCGGGGGCCGAGGCGTTGTTGCGCGGGCACGGGCGTGACGTAGTTGCCGAGCAGCGTGGACATCCGCCAGGTGAGCGAGATGTGCCGGTCGAGCGAATGGGACTTGTACTGCGTGAGTACGCAGATCCGGCGAATCCCCCCGTTGGCGAAGTTGGAGAGTACGAAGTCGATGAGCCGGTAGGTGCCGCCGAAGGGCACGGCCGGCTTGGCCCGGTCGGCCGTCAACGGCATCAGTCTCTTGCCCTCGCCGCCGGCCAGAACGATCCCGAGCACGCGCGGATCCTTGCCCATGTGCGCACCCTAGTAGGCCGGCGTTGCGGACACGTGACGGCAGTCTGTCCCTGGCCACCGGAATCACCCGGGGACAATCCGGAATCGCCCGGGGACAATAGGGTCATGCCCGCACTGGTAGCCCCTATGGCGCAGGTCCACGCGTCCTTTCTCCAGGCCATGACGGAGTTCCAGTCCGAAGGACGTGGCCGGGACTCGGACCACACGATGATCGGACGCGAGACCAGGGAGTACGCCGCCACCTGGGATACGGCGCCGGGCTTCGCGGCGTACGTCGACACACTCATCGCCGACGCGCGGGAGGACACGCCGCGACCGGACGGCCTCGTACCCGCGACGACGCTGTGGTGGGTCGACGGCTCGACCTACCTCGGACGCCTCGCCATCCGGCACCGGTTGACGCCGTTCCTGCTCGAGCAGGGTGGCCACATCGGTTATGACGTACGCCCGACCGCGCGCCGGCGGGGCCACGCCACCGCGATGCTGCGTGACGCACTCCCGGTAGCGAACCGGCTCGGCATCGACAGGGTGCTCGTCACCTGCGACACCGACAACGTGGCCTCGCGGAAGGTCATCGAGGCGGCCGGTGGAGCTTTCGAGGACCAGCGCCACGACAAGCTGCGCTTCTGGCTGCCGACCACCTGACCGGCGCGGGGCGCCCGGCCACTTTGCCGTGATCATGCGTCACGAATGGCGGTTGCTCGACTGGGCGAATCCAACCATGTGTGACGCATGATCATGTCCAGCGAACCGGTGCTCCGGCGCCCGAACGGCCCGAGCCCCGCGCACGCGAAGCGCGTCACCGGTCGTCGTCGAGTTGGGCGGCGAGACGCTTGGGCGCGATCATCCGGTAGGCGTCCTCGACGATCTCCGCGATCCGGTCCCAGTCGACGTCGACGTCGAGATAGACGCCGAGCCACCCCCGATGCCCGACGTACGGCGGGCGGAAGAACAGCTCCGGCTCGCCCTCGACCAGGAGCGCCTGGACGCCTTCGGGTGCGGCGCACCAGAAGCCGAGCCGGTCATCGTGATGATGATCGGCGTAGCTCACGAAGACCTTCTTGTCGCGGACGAACCAGGTCGGCTCACCGTGACTCGGGCGTTCGGTGGCCTCGGGCATTGCCAGGCACAACGCTCGTAGCCGCGTCAGGGGATCGGCGCGCGCCCGGTCTTTGTTCGCCATTCGCCGATCGTGACACAGCCCGCCGACACGTCACACCTCACGACGACCCAGGCGCTCACGAAGACAAGAAGTCGTGCCCTCAGGGTCGGCCAGGACGGCCCACCGATAGCCGTGTTCGGTCAGGCAGGTCTCGACCCTTCGCGGGCCGACCTGGATGCTGCGGTCGACCTCGGCATCGTGCTCGCCGATCTGAACGCGCTTTCTGCGCAGGTGGCGGCAGTGACACACAACGCCCGGCCTTGTGCTTCTTCGGCGTCGCAAGCTACCGTGTGTACGGAACCGTTTCGTACACCTCGAGGAGGAGTGGGCGATGCCGCGATGGACTACTGACGACATTCCCGACCAGACCGGTCGGACCGCGGTCGTGACCGGTGCGAACAGTGGGGTCGGATTCGTCACTGCCCTCTGGCTTGCCAAGCGCGGGGCCCGCGTGACCGTGGCCGGACGGAACGAACAGAGTGGCAGCCGGGCGGTCGACGAGATCCGCAGGAAGGCGCCGGATGGCGACGTGACGTGGGAACGGCTCGACCTGGCCGACCTCGGGTCCGTCCGCTCCTTCGCAGAGGCGTTCAACGACCGCAACGACGCGCTGGACCTGTTGATCAACAACGCGGGTGTGGCGTTCGTCCCGTACGGAAAGACCGTCGACGGCTTCGAGATCACGTTCGGCACCAACCACCTCGGCCATTTCGCACTCACCGGACGGCTGCTCCCCTTGCTGCTCGAGCGGCCGGAGGCACGTGTGGTCACGGTCTCCAGCGACGTCCACGAGTGGCGCCGCGCCCAACTCGACCTCAATGATCTGCACTACGAACAGGGATACAAGCGGGCGACCGCGTACGCCCGCTCCAAGCTCGCCAACCTCCTGTTCACCCAGGAGCTGCATCGACGGCTGGTAGCGGCAGGACACACCGTACGCAGTATCGCGACCAACCCAGGACCCACCGCGACCAACCTCGGACCGAGCCTGCCAGGTGACCGGTTCATCAGGGTGTTGCTCCGCGCCGTCACGAAGTCGCCCTCGGTCGGGGCTGCCCCGACGCTGTATGCGGCGACCGCCCTGGACGCGAATGGCGGCGATCTGTTCCAGCCGAAGCGCGGCGTGCCGGTGCGGCATCGTGGTGCTCCGTGGGCGTACGACAAGGACGCCGCCCGCCGGCTGTGGGAGATCTCGGAATCGTTGACCGGCGTATCCTTCCCGGTCGGAAGCGTCAAACCCTGACCAGCACAGAGCGAGGCACCGTGCCCCTCGATCCAGACCGGGAAGCCGCGATCTTGGCGGCGACGTTCGAACTCCTGGCCGACGTCGGGTACGACCGTATGTCCATCGACCAGATCGCCCGGCGTGCCAGCGCGAGCAAGGCGACCATTTACCGGCGTTGGTCCGGGAAGGCCGAGTTGGTCGCCGACGTCGTACGGCAGCGAATGCGGGCCGAGCACCGACCACTCCCTGATACCGGGTCGCTGGGCGGCGACCTGGTCGCGCTGTGCCAGGCGCACTGCGGGATGGTCGAGCGGAAGCGAGCGCAGTTCCTCGGCCTGCTGCCGGTCTTCCTCTCCGACCCAGAGCTCGCCAGTACATTGAGAGCTGCCCGTCCCACCCCAGAACTTGACGAGATCGCCTCCCTACTGGACCGAGCGCGGGCTCGGGACGAGCTCGCCGGAGCCGTCCAACCAGCTGAGCTCCTCGCGATCCTGGAAGCCGTGGTGTGGCACCGAATCCTCTTCACTGGTGAGCCAACCGACGCGGCCTTCGTCGAGACCCTGGCAGATCGGGTCCTCCTCCCCCTCGTCCGGTCCTGGTCCCGAGCCTGACTAGCTCGATGGCGTCCAACCTCCTTGGCCGCCAACGTGTCGCCCCGATCCTCCCCGTGCTCCTTCGCGGCGGTCCAGTCCTCGCGTGGGCAGAAGTGCGCGATCGTCACGGCGGCGGAGTACGCCGACGGCGGACCCCAGCCGGGGGACCGCTGATCATCCCCCTGAGCCGCGTACAGCTCTGACAGAACGCACAGAATCCCGACCCACGCAAGCCCTTGAAACAGTCCCCAGGACGCCGCATAGTCGCCGGCATGCGCGTCGCCCTGCTCACCCGGGAGTATCCGCCGGAGGTCTACGGCGGTGCCGGCGTCCATGTCGACTACCTCGCCAGGGCGCTCGCTTCCCTGGTGGAGCTCGACACCCACTGCCTGGGCGGCCCCCGCCCCGGAGCGACGGCCCACTCCGAGTGCGATCCCCGTCTCGACGGCGCCAACCCCGCGCTCCGGATCTTCGCGGCCAACCTCGAGATGGCCGCGGCGGTAGCGCGGGCTCAGGTCCTGCACTCGCACACGTGGTACGCCAACCTTGCCGGCCAGCTCGGTGGACTGCTGCACGGGATCCCCCACGTCGTCACCGCGCACTCCCTCGAACCGCTCCGCCCGTGGAAGGCCGAGCAGCTCGGCGGCGGCTACCGGCTCTCGACCTGGGCCGAACGGACGACCTACAGCAGTGCCGACGCGATCATCGCCGTCAGCGAGGCGATGCGGCGAGACGTGCTCACGCACTATCCGAGCGTCGACCCGGGCCGGGTCACGGTGGTCCCCAACGGCATCGACACCCGGCAGTACGCACCCGACCGCGACACCGCCATCGTCGAACGGCTCGGCATCGATCCCGCCCGTCCGTCCGTGGTGTTCGTCGGCCGGATCACCCGGCAGAAAGGTGTGCGGCATCTGCTGAGGGCGGCGACCCGGTTCGACCCGGACGCCCAGCTGATCCTCCTCGCGGGGGCGCCCGACACCCCTGAGCTCGCCCACGAGGCGGCCGCGGCGGTCGACCGGCTCCGTTCCACCCGCAAGGGTGTCGTGTGGGTCGAGGAGATGTTGCCCAGACGGGAGGTGATCCAGGTCCTCTCCCACGCCACCGTGTTCTGCTGCCCGTCCATCTACGAGCCGCAGGGCATCGTCAACCTCGAGGCCATGGCCTGTGAGACAGCCGTGGTCGCCAGCGCGGTCGGCGGGATTCCCGAGGTGGTCGTGCATGGCGAGACGGGTCTGCTCGTGCCCTACGACGAGGCCGACCCGGGCTGCTTCGAACACGACTTCGCACGCGCCGTGAACGCGCTGGTGGCCGACCCGGCGCGGGCCGCCGCGATGGGCCGGGCGGGACGCCAGCGGGCCGTGCACGACTACGGCTGGGACGCGATCGCCCGGCGTACGACCGACATCTACGCCAGCCTGCTCTGACTGGCTCGCGGGCGTCAGCGCACGGCGTACGCGCGGATGATCGTCTGCTCCGACCGGCTGCCGTGGAGGTCGACCAAACGGGCCCGCAGCGAGACGTACGCCGGACCGGGTGGGTGCGGGACCACCGCGACCCGTTCGTCGTGCGGCCGGCGGAGTAAGCGCACCGGCTCCCAGGTACGCCCGTCGTCGGTCGAGGCCTGGACCGAAAGGCGGCGTACCCGGAGATCCGGCTTGCCGAGCTGGGACTGGACCGTCACGGGAACCAGCGTCGGGCCGACTCCCGAGACCCGGTTGCGCGCGTCGACCGGTGGTGCGAAGCGGACCACGCTCACCGGCAGCACCGTCCCCGACCGGGGCGCTCGCGCCGACCGGAACGTCCACGACGCCTCCACCCGGGTCGAGTAGTCGGCGAACCGGTGTCGCGTCGCGGAGGTGACCAGCTGGTAACTCGCCCGCCGCCGCGGTACGTCGAACTCGGCCGTTCCCACCCCGTCGCTCGCTCCGACCTTCGTACGCTCCCGGCCCCGTCCCCGGTAGAGCGTCGTCTCGGCGCGATCCGTCCGCGAGCCGCCGAGGTGTCCCGCCTGGTCGGCGTACATCGGCATCGCGACCACGATCCGGTCGCCGTGTCGCGCGACCGCCGGGTCGGCGCCAGGCGTCGAGCCGGGCAGGGCAGGGCCGAGCACCGCGGCGTTCCAGCGTTCGTCGTAGGTCTGACCGGCGGTGTACGCGCGCGGCGGCGCGGACAGCCAACTCAGCTCGGCCTGCTCCCGTCCCGTCCCCCGGGTGTGGGCGAGCGAGCCGCTCCATCGGACACCTCCGGCCATGAGGTGGGCGGCGACCGAGGACGGCGTACGGAACGGGATCCCGACCGACCAGCCGCCGATCCCGACGCCCTCCCCTGTCGACGTCGACGGGGCGAACGAACGCCGCACCTGCCCATCGGCTGACTGGGCGACGTGTCGCGACCGGACCGTCGCCAGCTCAGCCGGCTCCGCGCGCCCGGTGAAACCGGTGAGGTAGCGGCCGCGGGAGAGCCAGTACAGCCCGTAGAAGTACGGCGTGTCGGCGAACCCGCCCTTGCCGTCCGGCCGGGCCCACTGCGTGTTGACCCGGTCCACCAGCTCGTCCGGGCCGACCGTAGGACCCTGGTGTGCTGTGTAGGTGTCGTCGAGCCGGTGCGAGAGGATGCCGGACTCCAGGACGCGCCCGGGGTCGGCGCCCTGCCGGCGGTACGCCAGGTCGACCAGGGCCAGCCTCGCCCCCGGCCGGGGCGGCGCGACGGTGACGGGCAGGGTTGCGCGCGCGTCGATCGTGACCGACTTGTCCCGGTCGAGGGTGATCAGCGGGCGTACGACGGTGTGGAAGTCAGGGTCGGCGTCGGCGCCCGAGAGCACCGTCGACTCGAGGTGGTAGCGCCCGGCCGGAAGGCGCAGTCGCGTCGTACCGCCGTCGCCCATCGGGAAGTCCAGCCGGTCGGTGTCGAGCGCGAAAAGCAGGTCGCCGAACCGGTCGGTACGCCTGCCCGACGTGCCCAGGTGGGTGATCGTGAGCTCGTGGGTCTCGGCG
>JBOHED010000527.1:0-7839 GCA_050700915.1 Actinopolymorphaceae bacterium
GCTGGACGGACCCCTCGCGTTGCTTACGGGCCTCGTCGACGCTGGCCTGGAGGGCGGCCATCAGGTCGACGACATCGCCGGCGGCTGGTGCGGCCTCCGCAGGCGCCTCGACCTCGTGCCCGGCGGTCTTGGCCTCGACCAGTTCCTCGAGGGCCGCGCGGTACTCGTCGTGATAGCGCTCGGGATCGAAACTGGTCTCCAGCGTCTGGATGTACGACTCGGCCATCGCGATCTCCTGCGACCGGACCTCCACGTCGTCGTCGGGAGCGGCGAACGAGGCGTCGCGCACCTCGTCGGGCCAGAGCATCGTCTGGAGCAGCAGGATGTCGTCCTTCGGGCGGAGCAGGGCCAGCGCCTCCCGGTTGCGCAAGGCGACCTTGACGACGGCGGTCTGGCCGGTACGCCGGAGGGCGTCGCGGAGCAGGACGTACGGCTTGGCCGCCGGTCCCTCTGCCTGGAGGTAGTAGCTGCGGGACACATAGATCGGGTCGATGTCCTCCGCCGGCACGAACTCCAGCACCTCGACGACCTTGCGGGTCGGTAGGGGCAGGTCGCTGAGTTCGTCGGCGGTGAGGATCACCATGCCGCCGTCGGGCATTTCGTACCCCTTGGCGATGTCGGCGTAGGGAACCTCCTCCCCGTCGACCTCACAGATCCGCCGGTACCGGATCCGACCGCCGTCCGCGGCATGGACCTGCCGGAACGCGATGTCTTTCTCCTGGGTGGCGGCGAAGACCTTCACCGGGATCGTCACCAACCCGAAGGAGACTGAGCCCTTCCAGATTGCCTGCGGCATGCGGACCTCCGCCACGTTCATGGGACACGCCGATGGTTGGTGGCGCGCCTCGTATCTTCCACCCTGAGCCGTTCCTTCCCCGCGTGCAAGCCCACAACCGGTCAGGCGTTCGACCGGAGGGGTCTGGCGAGGGCGGATGCGAGGGTGCAGGGGGCCGGACGGGGAGGATCAGGCGACCGATGAGGGGCTCGTCGTACGGATACTGCGTCGCGGGGACGTCGCATACAGGTACATACCTCCCGAACCACCACACGCCCTGCGTTTCGACGGCGAGCTCACCGGCCAATGAGCGTCGCGAGAGCGGCGTGGACGTGCCCGCCGGACTGGGTGAGGGCGGCCCGCGCGCGTTCGGTTTCCACCCCGCCAAGGACCGCCACGAGCGCGGTCTTGAGTTCGCCGCCCGCGTCGGTCAGCGCCCGGGCGCAGGTCGCCTCGTCGAGGCCGGTCGCTTCGCCGAGGATGTCGAGCATCCGGCCACGCAGCTTCGCGTTGGAGGCCACCAGGTCGACCATCAGGTTGGAGTAGGTACGCCCGAGGCGGATCATCACCGCGGTGGAGAAGGCGTTGAGCACGAGCTTCTGCGCCGTACCCGCCTTCATCCGGGTCGACCCCGCCACCACCTCCGGCCCGGTGTCGACGGCGACGAACACGTCCACCTCGGCGGACAGCGGGGCGTCGGGGTTGGCGGTGACGAGGACGGTCGCCGCGCCACGTTCACGCGCCGAACGCAGGGCGCCGGCGACATATGGCGTACGCCCGCTCGCGGCGAGTCCCACCACGACGTCACCGGCCGCGACCGACTCCGCGATCTCCTGATGGCCAGCCTGCTCGTCGTCCTCGGCACCCTCGATCGCACGCAACAACGCCGCCGGTCCGCCGGCGGCGTGGGTGACGAACCACTCGGGAGGTACGGCGAACGTCGGCGGCAACTCCGCGGCGTCCAGGACCCCGAGCCGACCCGAGGTGCCGGCCCCGACGTAGTGGACCCGCAGGCCCCGCCGGAGCGCCTCGACGGCCAGGTCGACGGCGGCGGCCACCTGGGGAAGGGCCGTCCGTACCGCGACCGCGACCTGCTGGTCCTCGTCGTTGATCAGCCGGAGTACGTCGAGCGTCGACACCCGGTCGATGTCGGTGGTGCGGGGGTTGCGCGCCTCCGTCGGCGAGGTGACGTGGACGACCGGCTGCAGGACCGGCTGGACGGGCTCCGGACCTGCCGCGTCGGCGCCCGAGCCGGTCATCACCGGCGCCCCCGGGACGCCGCGACCCGCCGGCCGCTGATGGCGTCGAAGGTGACCTCCAGCGCTTCGAGGGTCTCGCTGTAGTGCCGTCGGGCGACTCCGACGAACAGGCAGTCGACGACAGTCAGCTGGGCGATCCGACTCGCCGTCGCCCCTGATCGAAACGTCGTCTCGCGGGCCGCCGTGGTGAGCACGTGGTCGGCGACCGCGGCGATCGGCGACCGGGGGAAGTTGGTGATCGCGACCGTGGTGGCCCCGTGGTCGCGGGCCTGGTTGAGGACCTCGATGGTGTCGCCGGTGGTACCGGTGTGGGAGATGCCGACGGCGACATCGCCCTTGCCCAGCAGGGCCGCGCTGGCGAGCGCCGCGTGGGTGTCCATCCAGGCGAACGCCAGTCGCCCGATCCGGTGCAGCTTGGCCTGGAAGTCGAGGGCGACGAACGCGCTGGCGCCGACGCCGTAGATCTCGACGCGGCCGGCCTTCGCCAGCGCCCCACTCACGGTGTCGAGGACGCCGACGTCGAGTTGGCTCGCGGTCTCCTCGACCGCTCTGGCGTCGGCGAAGGCGACCTTCTCGACGATCTGCTGCATCGTGTCGTCGGGGCCGATGTCGCTGCCGACGGCGCGGCCGCGGTCGCCTTCGCGCGCGGACTCCCGCGCCGACTCCGCCGCCAGCCGCAGCCGCAGCTCCGGGTAGCCCGGGAGGCCGAGGACCTTGCAGAACCGGATCACGGTCGTCTCGGAGGTTCCCGCCGCCCGCGCCAGCTCGGTGATCGTGCGCGACGAGGCCCGCGCGGGATCCTCGAGGACCAGTCCAGCGACGCGCTGCTCGGCCGGTGACAGGGAGGGCGCGAGAGCACGGATCCGGATCACCACGCCTTCGGCGACCGGATCGACTTCAGGAACCTTCGAACTCTTTGCCATAGTGGAAAGTAACTTACCCTCGCTCTCACGTCCCGTACCCCTCACCTACCCCTCACCGCTGCCCGAATTCGGCGAGAACGTACGGATTCGACTCATATCTGCCCAGTCCACCGCCGGTTATGCCTCGTCGACCTCGCGGTCAGCGGGAGGCTTCGGTCCAGCCGTCGGCGGTGAACAGGTCCGGGGATCGCTCCCCGTCCAGCAGCAGGCCCGCGGCGTCGCCCAGCCTGATCCCGTCGACGTAGACGCCCCGCCCCTGGTGGAGCGCGTCGGTGACGTACCGCCAGCGGATCTGGATTTTCCCGGGCGGCCCCTCGATCTCCGCGGACGCCTGCTGCCAGTGCCGTCCGGTGAACCCTGAGATGGTGCCGTCGTGCGGACTGACCCTCCCCCGACTGGTCACGACGAAGGGTTGCGGTGTCCACGAGACACCCCCGTCCCGGGACAGTTCGAGGGTCAGCAGATCGGCCTCCTCGGAGTCGACGAAGAGGTGGAACGCGAGTCGGGTCGGGTCCGCCCGCAGCGTCACGGGCAGGGTCAGCGCCGCCGTCGTATCGTCCTGCCGTCCGGCGAACCAGGCCGTCGCGCCCCACCGCGGGGTCACCGCGAGCGCGTGCGCGACCCGACCGACCACCGTCCGCCGGGCGGCGTTGACGTTGCTCCACTCCCGCCGCGGATGCACCCGGTTGCTCAGCAGGATCACGAACGACCGGGACAGCGGGTCGATCACCAGTGACGTACCGGTGAACCCGGTGTGCCCGGCGGTCGACGGCGAGGCCAGAGCCCCCATGTAGAAGCGCTGGTTCAGCTCGAATCCCAACCCGTGCGCGTGCCCGGGGAAGCCGGCGTTGTAGTCGGTGAGCATCTGTTCGGTCGTACGCCTGGACAGGATCCGTTGCCGGTCGTAGGTCCCTCCGTTCAGCATCGCCTGCGCGAGCACCGACATGTCGCGGGCAGTGGAGAAGATGCCGGCATGGCCCGCGACGCCGCCGAGCGACCAGGCGTTCTCGTCGTGGACACTCCCCCGCACCATGCCCCGAGGCGGGTCGGTCTGGAACTCCGTCGCGGCGATCCGGTCCAGCTTCGAAGCCGGTGGGTTGTAGCCGGTGTCGACCATCCGCAGCGGCTCGGTGATGCCCTCACGGACGAGGACGTCGAGCGACTCGCCGCTGACCTGTTCGACGAGGGCGCCGAGGGTGATGAGGTTGAGGTCGGAGTATTCGTACAGCGTCTCCGGCGCCGCCTTGGGGGCGACGGCGAGCACCGCCTGGATCCGCGACTCCCTGTCTGGATAGGGCCGCCAGAGGCGCATCCACGACGGCAGGCCCGAGGTGTGCGTGAGCAGCTGCCGGACGGTGACGCTTTCCTTGCCGTTCGCCGCGAACGCTGGCAGGTACGACGCCACCGTGGCGTCCAGGTCGATCCGGCCACGCTCCACCTGCTGCATCACGGCGATCGAGGTGAACAGCTTGGAGACACTCGCCATGTCGAAGATCGTGTCGAGGGCCATCGGCACCTGCTGGTGCGGCGGAAGCTCGGTGCCCTCCGCGTCGGCGTACTTCACCGCACGGCCCCGCGCCTCGTGCACGGCGACCTTCCCGTCGTGGGCGGCGAGCACGACCGCACCGGGGAACAGCGGCCGCCCCGACGACTGCGGCAGCAGGTAGCCCTCAAGCTCGGTAAGCATCGCGTCGATCTCGGCGGTGTTCAGTCCAGCCTCCTTAGGTGTGGTCGTCCGCAGCCGGGTCGACGGTGGCGCGAACCCGGAGTAAGGCGCGTCGAAGCCTCGATCCGCCCCGTGTCCGTGCGCCACTGCCGGCTGCGCCGACGACGCGAGGAACGCCGTCGCGAGAACGACGGGCACCATACGCGCCATGGGCCACGCCCGAAGCACCCGACGCGTCCGCACCCGACGCGTCCACGCCCAATGCGTCCGGACTGCCCGCATGTCAGTCTCGCCGGCCGGGATAGAGCAGATAGGGCTTGCGCCGTGCCTCGAACGCGGCCACCTCGTCCGTCCAGGCACCCACCACCTCGTCGGTGTCGGCACCTGCGTCGATCATCGTCCGCAGCCGAGGTGAGCCGGAGAGCTTGTCGATCCAGAACGGCCGCTCCGGGTCAAAGGAGTCCTGCCGCCAGGCGAACTCGTCGTACCTCTTGGCCTCGCTCAGCATCGCGACTGCGGTACGGATCGGCTGGAACGCCCGCTGGTCCGTCACGTGGACCTGGACACCCGCGCAGGTTTCGCCGACGTGCTTGGAGAACGTCGGGACGAAGTACGCCTCGCGGAACTCCACGCCCGGCAGGTTCTGTGCGTTGAGCCTGTCGCCCCACTGGTAGTCGAGGTACGGCGCACCGATCAGCTCGAACGGCGTGGTGGTCCCGCGCCCCTCGGAGAGGTTGGTGCCCTCGAAGAAGCCGGTGCCGACGTAGACGAGCGCGGTTTCGGCCGTCGGCATGTTCGGCGAGGGCGGCGGCCACGGCAGGCCGTGGTCCTGGGCGCGGGAATCGGGACGCCAGCCCTCGACCTGTACGACCTCGAGATCGACCTGGCCGCCCGCCACCTCGGGCAGGAACTCGCCGTTGTAGAACCGTGCCAGCTCACCGACCGTCATCCCGTGCTGCTGCACGATCTCCTTCAGGCCGACGCCGGAGGTGTAGCCGGCGGTCATCAGCGCACCGTCGGCCCGTCCGCCGATCGGGTTGGGGCGGTCGAGGACGACGTAGGAGATCCCCTGGCGCGCGGCCGCGACCATCGAGTTGTAGAGCGTCCAGATGTAGGTGTAGAAGCGCACTCCCACGTCCTGGATGTCGAAGACCATCGTCTCGACGCCCGCCTTGGCGAACAGCCGGGCGAGCTTGTCCTGGTTGGCGCCGTACGCGTCGTAGACCGATAGGCCGGTCCGCGGATCCATCGTGTCGCCTTCCGACCCGCCGGCCTGGGCACTGCCGCGGAAGCCGTGCTCGGGGCCGAACACCCCCACGATGTCGAGGTCGTCGTGCGTCGCGAGGTCGTCGACGATGTGCCTGAGGTGGGGGCGGGCCCCGACGAGCGAAGCTCGTTCGTGGGCCGGAACATCACCGTGGGCCGGAACAGCACCGCCGCGAAGGATGCCGGTCGGGTTGCTGAAGATGCCGACCTTGGTGCCGCGCAGCATCGACCAGTCGGCCGCGGCGGCGACCTCAGCGCCGGTACGCACGCGGCTGCCGCCGTGGGCCGACCCTGTTCCGGGAGAGCCAGTTCCGGCCTCCGCCCAAACGGGTCCGGCGTCCCCGCTGAGTGTCATGCCGGCGGCCACCGCCGCGCCCGACGCGGCGACGCCCCCGAGAAGGCTCCGGCGGGTGGGATGGGAGTACGAACTGGACGCCATGGGTTCGTCCCTCCTCCTCGTGTACGTCTCGGGTGCGTCAAGGTCACGACGGCACGGCACGGCGCGGCTCGACTCGGCTCGCCGCACACTTCCTCCACATTTGACCGTAAACTTCCTACGCATTTCACCCTTGTGCCCGGAACCTACCTACGGCGAAGGGGTCGGTCAACGCCGCCCGCCGGATTCGGTTGCCTCGGGCCAGCGTGCCCTACGCCGCCCGGGCCGACCGCACGAACCACGTCTCATCCAATTGACGGTCATCCAATTGCACGAGGTCGGACTGACGCAGTTGGCATAGCGAAAGTTCAGTCGCTCGTACGGCGAACTCATCACGGTCGGATCACTACGTTGTTCGGGATCCAGATTCGCTAGTACCTGGAGGAGCTATTCGAAAGAGTCGCGTTGTCGTCGTTGGCGACCATCCACAACTAGTCGAGGCACTTGTGGATCTGATCTCTGAAGAAGCCGACATCGAACTGGTCGGGGTCGCCCGCAATGGCGCGGAGGCAATTGCGATAGCTCGCACCGCCGAGATTGATGTCGTTCTCTTCGATCTGGAAGCAACTACGGCAGGCGCCGAACTGGCGTCGGTCATCCACCACCTTAGCCATCACGAGCCCCGGATACGGCTCATCGCGTTGTCTAGCTACGACGACGACGCAAGCGTACGCCGGATACTCGGCGCCGGATTCCATCGCCATGTCAGCAAGATCTCTGGCGATGAGGAACTGGTAAAGATTGTGCTGGAGGAGCATGTTTAACTGGCTTAGTTCTCGATACCGAAACTCCACGAAGTCCGTTCGAGTCGCTGTCATCCTGGCGCCAGTCGCCATCACCGTTCTCGCTCTGCTCGCCGCCGGTGTCTTCGCCACGGGTACGCAGAGCCAGCCGAATGCAGCGGCCTCTGTCACGCCAACCGTTCCGCTGAAGGCCGAGGGCGGCAAGATCGTCGACGCCAACGGCAACACCATCACTCTCACCGGCGTGAACTGGTTCGGTTTCGAGACCGAGACCTTCGCGCCCCACGGCCTGTGGAAACGCAACTACGAGGACATGCTCGACCAGATGCGGGACAGCGGATTCAACACTCTGCGCCTTCCGTACACCAACGAGATGTTCGACCCGAAGAGCAAGGCGACCGAGGTCAACCTGCGTAAGAATCCCGAACTCAAGGGGCTGCACGGGCTCAAGCTGATGGACAAGATCGTCACCGCTGCGACCGACCGTGGCCTGATGGTCCTGCTCGACCGGCACCGTCCGACGGCCCAGGCTCAGAGCGACCTGTGGTACACGGACCAGGTCAGTGAGCAGAAGTGGATCGACGACTGGACCATGCTGGCCAAGAACTTCGCGGACAACCCGCTGGTCATCGGAGCGGACCTGCACAACGAGCCGAAGGGCATGGCCACCTGGGGCAGCGGCGACGCCAGGACCGACTGGCAGCAGGCCGCCCAGCGCGCCGGCAACGCCGTGCTGCAGGCCAACCCCAACTGGTTGGTCGTGGTCGAGGG
>JBOHED010000528.1:0-19013 GCA_050700915.1 Actinopolymorphaceae bacterium
CGGCAGAGACCAGCGCGACCAGCCCGGCGGCGTACGGCGCCGGCGGGAGCCGGTCGAACCCGGCCAGGCCGGTCCAGCGGGCGGCGTACCCGTCCAGCAGCACGAGGGCGAACCCCAGCAGCGCGACAGTTTCCGCGGTCGAACGAAGCTTCCGGACGAGCAGGAGCCTGGGAATGACGAGCGTGACGGCCGTGATCGCACCCAGGATGGCGGCGCGTCCGGCGAGTCCGATCTGCCCCCAGTTCCAGATCGTGAAGACCGCAGCGGCGACGGACAGCAGGGCTCCACCCAGGACAAGGAGCAGATTCTGGACGGTCTGGACCGACAGCTCGCGGTGTTGTCCGTGGTGTGTCAGCGTCCGGTGACCGGGCGTCGGGGAGGTCACCGGGCGGGCGTCGAGTGCTTCGACCAGGGTGGCTCGGTGTCGAAGCGCGAAGTCGCGTTCTCTCGCCAACCAGGCAAGCCGGGCGTCGACTTGGCGCAGTTGCTCCCACAGCGCACTCGCGTCTGTGGTCGGGTTCGCGGTCGGGTTCGCGGTCGGGTCCGCTGTCGACGCACCGGTCGACGCGCTGCCTGAGGCGGGTGGCGTGGGTGGCAGACCCTCGGGTTCGTCCATGGCAGCCGATGATCGACCCGGCCGGATGGCCGCGGCATCCGTCGGCGTACTCAGGTCCACCCTGAGTATCCGGGAAGGGCGACACTAGGGTGGTCGGCGTGGCACGTGAGGTGACGGGGAAGACTCCGCCGATGACGCAGCAGCCTTCGAGTCAGCGCCGACCCTCGAGTCTGGGCGAGCCTTCGGGTCAGGGCGCTCCGACGATGCAGGACGCACTGCAGGCTCTGACGGCGTACTGGACCGAGCGCGGCGCGATGATCGTGCAGCCGTTCAACACCGAGGTGGGGGCGGGTACGTACAACCCGGCGACCATCCTGCGGGTGCTGGGTCCGGAGCCGTGGCGGGTGGCCTACGTCGAGCCGAGCGTGCGGCCGGACGACTCCCGGTACGGCGAGAATCCCAACCGGATCCAGACGTTCACCCAGTACCAAGTGATCCTCAAGCCCGACCCGGGCGACTCGCAGGAGATCTACCTCGACAGCCTGCGCGCGCTCGGCGTCGACATCGACGCCCACGACATCCGGTTCGTCGAGGACAACTGGGCCTCGCCAGCCGTCGGCGCCTGGGGTCTCGGCTGGGAGGTCTGGCTCGACGGGCTGGAGATCACCCAGTTCACCTACTTCCAGCAGGCGGGCGGCCGCAACCTCGACCCCGTAAGCGTCGAGATCACCTACGGCATCGAACGCATCATGATGGCGCTGCAGAAGGTCGACCACTTCAAGGACATCGCGTACGCACCTGGCATCTCCTACGGCGAGGTGTTCGGCCAGCCGGAGTACGAGATGAGCCGCTACTACCTCGACGACGCCGACGTCGAGACGAACTGGACGCTGTTCAGGGCCTACGAAGCCGAGGCGCAGCGCTGCGTCGACCAGCGGCTGCCGGTGCCGGCCCATACGTACGTCCTGAAGTGCTCGCACGCGTTCAACGTGCTCGACTCGAGGGGCGCGATCAGCACGACCGAGCGGGCCCATGCGTTCGGGCGGATGCGGGCGCTGTCGCGGCAGGTGTCGAACCTGTGGGACGAACGCCGGGAGGAGCTCGACTACCCCCTCGGGCATACGCAGCCACCGGAGCCCGCGCTCGCGCCGACGAGCTTCCCGGAGGTCGACGGCCCGCGGACGCTGCTGTTCGAGATCGGCGTCGAGGAACTGCCCCACGCAGACGTCACGCAGACGGTGGACGCGGTCCGCGAGGCGCTGCGGGCGAAGCTCGGCGAGACCCGGTTGGGGCACGGAGAGGTCCGTACGTACGGCACGCCCCGGCGGATCATCGCGATCGTCGACGCCGTGGAACCGCACGAGCCGGACGCCGAGCGGACCGCGCGAGGTCCACGGGTGAGTGCCGCGTATGACGCCGACGGCCAGCCGACGAAGGCCGCGGCGGGATTCGCGCGCGGGCAGGGCGTCGACGTGGCCGCGCTGACGCGGGTCGAGCAGGGCGGCGTGGAGTACGTCGCCGCGGTCCGTACCGACGTCGGCCGCCCTGCGGCCGAGGTGCTGAGCGGACTGCTGGCATCCGTCGTGAGCGAGTTGCGCGCCGACAAGAACATGCGGTGGAACGACCCGGTGCTGTCGTTCAGCCGGCCGATCCGCTGGCTGCTCGCACTGTTGGGAGACGAGTCGGTGCCGGTGGCCGTGTCGACCCTGTCGTCAGGGCGGGTGACGAGGGTCCGGCGTACGGCTGCGCAACCCGTGGTGGACGTCCCGGGTGCCGACGGCTATCTGGACTTCCTGCGTACGCACGACATCGTGGCCGACCCGAAGGAACGCCGGCGTGAGATCGTGGCGGCGGCCGAGGCGTTGGCGGCCGAGGTGGGCGGTGTCGTCGACGTCGAGGGTGAGGCGGCGTTGCTCGACGAGATCACCAACCTGGTGGAGCAGCCGGTCGCGATCCGCGGGTCGTTCGAGGAGCGGTATCTCGAGCTGCCGGCGGAAGTCCTCACGACGGTCATGCGCAAGCACCAGCGCTACCTCCCGGTACGGGCCGCTGGCGGCGCCCTGCTGCAGGCGTTCGTGGCGGTGGCCGACGGCGCGTGTGACCACGATGTCGTCCGCGCGGGATACGAGTCGGTCCTGCGGGCCCGCTACGAGGACGCGGCCTTCTTCTGGCGCGCCGACCTCGAGGTGCATCCCGACGACCACCGTGCGGGTCTGGCGAAGCTGGCGTTCGAGAACCGGCTCGGCTCGATGTCCGAACGCGCCGACCGGATCGCGAAGGTGGCCGGCGTCCTCGGCTCCCTGGTCGGGGTGGCCGGCGCGGAGCGGGAGACGCTGACGCGGGCCGGGCAGCTGGTGAAGTTCGACCTCGCCTCGCAGATGGTCGTCGAGCTGACCTCGTTGGCGGGAACGATGGGCCGCGAGTACGCCCGGCGGGCGGGCGAGCCCGAGGCCGTCGCCCAGGCGCTGTACGACATGGAGCTGCCGCGGGTCGCCGGCGGGCCGCTGCCGGCTAGCACGCCAGGTGCCCTGCTCGCGTTGGCCGACCGGCTCGACCTGCTGGCGGGCCTGTTCGCGGTGGGAGCGAACCCGACGGGGTCGTCCGATCCGTTCGCGCTGCGGAGGGCGGCGCTCGGCGTGGTGAGCATCCTGCGGGAACGCCCGGAGCTGGCGGCGGTGACGGTGGAGGCCGGGTTGGCTGCGGCCGCCGCCGAGGTCGAGGGCCACGGCGTGGAGGTGTCGGCGAAGGCGCTTGCCGACGCTGGAGAATTCGTCGTACGCCGGTATGAACAGCAACTCCTCGACGCCGGTCACGTCTACGACCATGTGCAGGCGGTCCTGCCCCTCGCAGTGCGCCCGGCTCGGGCCGAGGACACTCTGCGCGAACTCGACCGGCGTACCGGTGTCGCCGACGGGGCCGCGGCCGACCCGGCGTTCGCCGACCTGGTGACCGCGCTCCAGCGGGTCCGCCGGATCGTGCCGGCCGACGTCCCGGGATCCCACGACGCGGACGCGCTCAGCGAGCCTGAGGAGCTGGGCCTGCATCAGGAGCTGGCGAAGGTGCGGGAGGCTCTCGGCGCCGGCGACTACACGCTCGCGGAGTTCGCCGACGCGGCCGCTGCGCTGGTGGGACCGGTGAACGCGTTCTTCGACGCGGTATTGGTGATGGCGGAGGACCCGGCGACGCGCGCGGCGCGACTCGGGCTGCTCGCCTCGATCAGAGACCTCGCCGCACCCGTGCTCGACTGGGACGCCCTCTGACCGCCGCCGCGCCTGCGCCTGCGAGTTGCGTGAGGGGCGCCCTGCGCCAACCGCCGCTTGCGTGAGGGGCGCCCTCGTCCAATAGGTCCGTGTGAGGGGCGCCCTGCACCAACGGGTGGTTGCGTGAGGGGCGCCCTGCGCCAACGGGTGGTTGCGTGAGGGGCGCCTTCATCCAACCCAGCGAAAGTGCCCGGCGCTATTCGCGGACGAGGACGCACCGCACTGCCGGAAGACCGTCGGCCAGCAGCTCCCAGCTGCGTCCGGCATCGGCGCTCACGTAGACCGCCCCCGTCGTCGTACCGAAGGCCACCGTCGATCCCGCCCCCGCCAGGCAGTGCGGCTCGATGTTGGTCTCGAGGTCGGGGAGGCCCTTGCTGCAGCGGTCGAGCCGGACGCCTTCCAGCCCACCGCGGTAGATCGCCGCCCCCTTGCCGTCCGGGCCTTCGGAGGCGCTGACCAGCACCGTGTCGTCGCACACGCCGACGGCGCTGGTGTAGGTGCCGTCGAGACCGAGAGCGCGATGGTTCCAGGCGCCCGCGTGGTTCCAACTCGTCGAAAGCCCGCGCGCGGTCGCCGCGAGGAGCGGACCGTCGCCGGGAAGCGCGATGATCTGGTGGACGTCCTCGTCGATCTCGAGCGTCGGCTCCCAGGTCGCGCAGTCATCGGTCGAGCGGGGGATCCCGCCGATCCGTACGTTGACGAACGTGGTTCCGTCGTCGTCGACACCGATCGATTCGACCCACGGCTGGTCGCCGGAGGTCGCGTGCCACTTGGCCCGACCCTCCACCTGCTCGAACGACTCGACGGGTTCGAGCTGCTGGCCACGCAGCCGGAAGAGATGGGCGCCGTGGGTGCCGATCAGCAGGCCGTCGCCTGCCGGGTAGATGGTGGTGGTCCGCACGTTGCGCAGCCGCGTCACGTGGCGCCAGATCGCCGCCGCACCCGCGTTGAAGATCTCCGACTCCCCGACCAAGGCCCAGATCTTGTCTCCGTCGGCGACCAGAGTCCGAAGCCGCCGCCCGGGCAGCTCGAGACGTGTCTGTGAGCCGAACACATGAAGCCCGTCGTCGGTTCCCACGTAGATGCCAGCGGGCATCAAGATCTCCCTTCGCCGTCGGCAATTCTTTCGTGGAAGAGTGGTCGCACGGAAGGCTTCGCCCCGCACTGGTCGCATCCGGCTTCGAACCCGCGGCAAGTTGGACGCGGAGGGCGCGCATGACCTTACTGTCCGCTGTGAGTGCGCCCGGTCCCGGGTTGATCGCGCCGGAGAGCGGGATGGGTGGGACAACCGATTCCCGTCCCGTGACGTCGTCACTGGTGACCTGCTCCGACGACCGGGATCCGCTCGGGAGTCGCCTGACTCGCGAGTGGATCCCACCCGGAGTGGTTCGTACGCGGTGGCTCGGCGGGAGGAGAGAGTGATGAGGCAACGTGTCGGGACGTCCCGGCGGGCGATACTTCTCGGCGCGCTGGCGGCGCCGATGTTCGCGGCGTGTGGCCGGGAGGATGGCACGACCGACGGAGGGAGCGGCATGGGTGGCACGGACGGACACGGCGGACTGCGGTTGGTGGCGGCCGAAGGGGTCGAGCGGGTCGTCCCGCCGAGCGACGTCCCGATCGCGCCGACGGTCGACGGGATGACGGCCTTCGGGCATGCCCTCATGGCCCAGGCCAGCGATCCGTCGAAGAACTTCATCGCGTCACCGGCGAGCATCGCCTTCGCCTTCGGCATGGTCCGGGCGGGCGCGCGCGGCGAGACCGCCACCCAGATCGACGACGTGCTCGGCTTCCCGACCAGCGGTCCGCACTTGGCGTTGAACGCCGTCACCCGGCAGGTCGTCACCACCGACCACGCTCCGCCTCGCCCGTCCGGCGACACCAAGCGTGAGCCGGGTGAGAAGCCGAAACCGCCGGTGGTGGCCGTCGCCAACGCCCTCTTCGCCCAGGACGGGTTCGCGATCCGGGAGGCGTTTCTGCAGACGCTGAAAGAGCACTACGACACCGGCGTGCAGGCCCTCGACCTCCAGTCGCCCGCCGCGCTCGAGACGATCAACGCGTGGGTACGCCAGCAGACGGCCGAACGCATCACCAAGCTCTTCGAGGAACTCAATCCCGACACCATGCTGGTGCTGGCAAACGCGGTCTACCTCAAGGCGGACTGGGCGGTGCCGTTCGAGAAGTCCGACACCCACGACGAGACGTTCACCAAGGCCGACGGCGGCACCGTCAGGGCGCCGATGATGACCAGGATGGGATCGTTTCGCCATGCGTCCGGCGCGGACTGGCAGGCCGCGGAACTTCCGTACGCCGGCGGAGAGCTCGCGATGTGGATCGTGGTGCCAACCTCCAAGCCGACAGCTGAGACGCCGTTCCAGCCGGTGACCCTGCTGCGGCCGGAACTCTTGCAGGACGTGGCGTCCGGGTTGCAGACCGGACGGGCGAGAGTCGCTATGCCACGCTGGGACTTCGCCACCAATCTCGAGCTCGCCTCGTTGCTCCAGGGCCTCGGGATGACCGTGCCGTTCAGTGCCCGACGCGCTGACTTCACCGGGATCGCCGACGACCTCTACATCGACCAGGCAGTGCATCGCGCCAACATCACCGTCGACGAGTTCGGGACGGAGGCCGCCGCCGTTACCGGCCTGGGGATGCGGGTCACCTCGATGCCCGTCGAGCCGAAGACGGTGATCCGTGCCGACCGTGCGTTCGCGTTCGCGGTGGTCCACCTGCCGACGCAGACGCCGTTGTTCCTCGGCCAGGTGGCTGATCCGACCGCGAAGGAGTGACGCCTGGTTCGCTTCGTTCGTACGTACACAGAAAATGGCTTGCCCGACGCACGAGTGATGCGGTCTCATGCGAGGCGTTGACGCGGTGGCAATCGTCGCCGCGGGGCCATGGCAGGAAGCGAGAGGAGGCGAGGAGTGTGACGACTGTCCGGGTCCGTCGCTGCGTTCACTTCGACGGACGGAGATCCACTCGTGACTCACCAGTCTCGCCAACGCCGTGGCCGGCGCGAGTCGGCGCGCTTCCGCTGCCTGCACTGCGGGCGTGAGGTCGGGCTCGACGCCCAGGGCACCGCGCATCGCAACCACTGTCCCCACTGTCTGTGGAGTCGGCACCTCGACCGGGTACAGCCTGGCGACCGTGCCTCCCCTTGCCATGCGGGGATGGAGCCGATCGCCATCACCGTACGCGGAGCGGGGGAGTGGGTGCTCGTCCACCGCTGCAGGGACTGCGGCGCACTGTCGCTCAATCGGACGGCAGGGGACGACAGCGCGTTGCTCCTCGTGCAGTTGGCCGTGAAGCCGCTGGCCTCCACCCCGTTCCCGCTCGCCGCCCTTCACCGCATGGCGTAGCCCCTGCCCCCCGCTCGACCTCCCTCCTCCCTGCCCTCCGCGATCATGAGGATTCCCTCTCGTGCCATGGCACTCTCAGGACGAAGCCCATCCCCGCGTTGAGATAGTTTGCGTGAGACGCGCCGTCCAGAGGGAGGCACGGCAGCCGACACGCTGGGAGAACGCCATGACGGCGGACGCTGCAGAGGGGCTCACCGCCCTCGAGGATGGCCGCCGCGCGTTCGAGTGTGCGGCCTGGGGTGATGCGTACCATCGGCTCTCCGCCGCCGACCAGGAGACACCCCTCGCGCCGGCAGACCTGGAGCGCTTGGCCACCGCTGCGTACCTCATCGGCCGGGACGCCGAGAGCTCGGAGCTGTGGGGCCGTGCCCACCAGGAGCTGGTGGGCACGGGCGAACCCGAACGAGCCGCCCGGTGTGCGTTCTGGCTGGCACTCCTCCTGCTGCTGAGTGGCGAGGTGGCCCGGAGTAGCGGCTGGCTGGGCCGCGCACGCCGGCTTCTCGCCGCCAGCGCCGGGGACTGCGTGGAGGTGGGCTATCTGGCCTCCCTCGACGCGCTGCTGAGCTTGCCGAACGAGGGCGACGTCGCCGCCAGTGCCGCGAAGTTTTCGCGAGTGCGGTCGAGACGGGTACCAGGTTCGGCGACCGCGACCTGGAAACCCTTGGCCGGTTGGGTCATGGCCAGAGTCTGATCCGAGGCGGCGACCTTTCGGCGGGTCTGCCGCTGCTCGATGAGGTCATGGTCGCGGTCACGGCTGGGGATGTCTCGCCCATCCTGGTGGGCATCGTGTACTGCGCGGTGATCGAAACCTGCCAGGTGATCTTCGACCTCCGTCGGGCCCAGGAGTGGACGAGAGCGCTCACCCACTGGTGCGAATCGCAGCCTGATCTGGTGCCCTACCGCGGCCAGTGCCTCGTGCATCGAGCCGAGATCATGCGCCTCCACGGGGCGTGGGACGACGCGGCCGAAGCGGTGGAGCACGCCTGCGAGTGGCTGGAGCGCACTGCTCATCCGGCGTCCGGAGAGGCTCACTACCAGCGTGCGGAGCTGCACCGCCTGCGCGGGGAGTTCGGTCAAGCCGAGAACGCCTATCGGAACGCGGTGACGCATGGCCGCCACGCCCAGCCGGGCCTTGCTCTGCTGCGGCTGGCTCAGGGCCAGGTGGGCGCTGCCGTTGCCGCGATTCGGCGTACGGTCGAGGAAGCGCAGGACAGGACGGCTCGGTCGGGGCTTCTCGCCGCATACGTCGAGATCATGCTGGCCGCGAACGACGTCGAGGCTGCGGACCGGGCGGCGACCGAGCTGGCTGGTATCGCTACCGACGTCGACGCCCCGGCTCTGCTGGCCATGGCAGCGCACGCGAAGGGCGCCGTCGCCCTCGCGACGGGCGAGGCCCAGTCCGCGCTGGCACCGTTGCGCGAGGCGTGGAGGATCTGGCATCGGCTCGACGCGCCGTACGACGCCGCGCGGGTCCGGGTCCTCCTCGCGCACGCCTGCCGCGCGCTCGGCGGCCGTGACAGCGCGGAAATGGAGTTGGCGGCCGCCCGCCTGGTTTTCGAGCAGATCGGCGCCGCACCAGATCTCCTGATCCGGCCAGGTGGTACGGCTGGCGGGCACGGACTGACCGCCCGCGAATGCGAGGTGCTCCGCCTGGTCGCGGCCGGCATCAACAACCGGGCCATCGCCGGCGAGCTGTTCCTCAGCGAGAAGACCGTGGCCCGGCACGTGAGCAACATCCTCGGCAAACTCGGACTGCCGTCGCGGGCCGCGGCCACCGCGTATGCCTTTCGGCACGGCATGGTGTAGCCGCCGGGCGGGCCGGCCGGTGCGGGCGCGTACGCAGAAATAGGTACGCCGGACCGATCCTCATGCGATCGATGTCCGATGCACCGGGTCCTTGGTCTTGCCTAGCGTCATCGGAGACATCCGCGACCACGAGGAGTGCCGATGAGCTTCGAGGATCGCAGCGGCAGCGGCAGCGGCACCGGCAGCGGCAGTGGCAGCCGCAGCGGCAGCGCCAGCGGCGAGGACGTCAGGCGGCAGCTGCTGGCGAGTGCACCCATCCCTGAGAGACGGCTCGAGCTGGCCGGTGTCTCGACGCCCATCCTCGAGGGCGGCGACGGCCCACCGGTGGTGCTGCTCCACGGTCCCGGCGCCTATGGCTCCGGGTGGCTGCCGGTCGTCCCGGAACTGATTCGGTCGTACCGCGTGATCGCTCCCGACCTGCCCGGACACGGCGCGTCGGTGCTGACAGGCGACGGGCTGGACGCGAGCCGGGTACTCGGCTGGCTCGGCGAACTGCTCGAGCAGACGTGCAACGAACCGCCAGTCCTTGTCGGGCACCTCATCGGTGGCGCCATTGCCGCGCGTTTCGCCGCCGACCAGGGCCACGTCGTCAGCCGGCTGGTGCTCGTGACGCCGATGGGACTCGCGCCGTTCGAGCCGACACCGGAGTTCGGCGCCGTCATGACCGGGTACTTCGCCCAACCGACGGAAGACACGCACGACCAGTTGTGGCGCGTGTGCGTACGCGACCTGGACGGCCTCCGGCAGAAGCTGGGCGAGACCTGGGAGATCCTGAAGCGCTACAACCTCGACCGCGCCCGTGCGCCGGCAGTGGCCGCCGCGCAGCAGGCGCTGTTCGCGGAATTCGGAATGCCTGCCATCCCGGCGGCGGACCTCGCCAGGATCGCTGTGCCGACCCGGCTGATCTGGGGTCGACACGACACGATCGTCCGGCTTGCGATCGGCGAGGCGGCGAGCAGGCGGTACGGATGGCCGTTGCGCGTCCTCGAAACCGGGAACGAACCCGCCATGGAAGCACCTGAGGCGTTCCTGCGGTCGGCGTTCGAGGCACCCACGTCCGACACACGGGAGCAGGGATGAACGACCCGAATCTGGCAACTCCGGAACGCCGAACCGACACTGTAGACACCCTGGTGATCGGCGCCGGTCAGGCGGGTCTCGCGACGAGCTACTGGCTATCCAAGGCGGGTATCGAGCACCTCATCGTCGAGCGCCGAGACCAGCTCGGCGGCAGCTGGCACGACCGGTGGGACAACCTGCACCTCATCGCACCGAACTTCACCTTGCAGCTCCCGGGGATGCCGTACGCCGGACCCGATCCGGACGGCTTCATGCCGCGGGAAGAGGTGCTGCACTACGTCCAGGACTACGCCAAGGCCATCGCCGCCCCGGTCAGGCTCAGCACCGAAGTACGGCGGTTGACGGCTACCGACGACGGGTTCGAGGCAAGCCTCACCGGCGGTGACGTCGTCTCCGCCCGCAACCTCGTTCTCGCCACCGGCGCATACCAGCAGCCGAAGTTCCCGCGGGCTGCAAAGCAGCTCCCCGATCACATCCGCCAGCTACACTCGCGCGACTACCGCCGGCCGGGCCAGCTCCCTGGCGGCGGGGTACTTGTCGTCGGAAGCGGTGTGTCGGGCAGCCAGATCGCGGAAGAACTGCACGGCGCAGGACGCGAGGTGCATCTCGCGGTGTCGATGTGCCCGGCGATACCTCGCCGCTACCGGGGGCGCGACACGATCTACTGGCTGGCGCAGACGTTCCTACGCGGTGCCGACGTCGGCGTGCCGTTCCCGACCGTTGCCCAGCTTCCTTCGCCGGCGGCCAGGTTCGCCTGCGATCCGCACGTCTCCGGCGTGGACGGCGGCCACGACATCAGCCTGCGGGCGTTCGCTCGTCGGGGGATCCGGCTCTACGGGCGGTTGGAATCGGTGAACGGCTCGACCGTGACGTTCAGCGCCGATCTGGCCCAGCGGCTCGGGTTCGAGGAGAGCGCGTTCGACGAGCAGTTCCGGCCGCTCCTCGATGCGTACATCGCGGCCGCCGGCATCGATGCGCCGCCCGACGACCGACCGCCGTACGACACGTTCACACCCGACACGGTAACCGGGCTTGACCTCGACGCTGCCGCCGTGACGAACGTGGTGTGGGCGACCGGTTACCGGTACGACTTCAGCTGGGTCGACTTGCCGATCTTCGACGAGTGGGGCTACCCGTTACATCAACGCGGGGTCACCGAACACCCAGGACTCTACGCCGTCGGCCTGCGGTGGCTTCACTCTGAGCCATCCTCCGTCTTCGCGGGGGTGGGTGCCGACGCCGAACACATCGTCACTCACATCGCTGCGACGCGACACTAGCGCGAACGGTGTACCCGGCATCCGGGTGGTGGAAACAAACGTGGATCCCCTGACGATGTGTCAGGGGTCAGTCGAGGAGGGTGCAGCCGTAGGCCTCGAACAGCCTGCGCATGCCGTCGGCGTCTGACGGCCGCTCACTGCCGTGGATGACGTCAAGAAGTGCGCTGGTGCGGGCTCCCATGACGAGCAGGTAGCGGACGGACGCGTCGGGGTCGGGGTTCCAGAAGGTGTGCGGAAGTCCACGGGGCCCGATCACCGCTCCTCCGGCAGGGACCTCGTGCTCTGCTTCGCCCACCTTGACGCGGAGGTGTCCATCCAGGACGTACCACGCTTCGTCCTCGTCGTGGTGGATGTGTAGCGGTGCCTGGTAGGGCGGATCGTCAACCGAGCCCGTTCCCGGCGGCGCGGTCCACTCGGCCAGGACGAGACCGGAGCCCGTCGGCGCCAGCTTTCCTGCGGACAGACGCATCGTGGCGACATGCCCCGGTTGCGGCAGCGACATCGTTCCACCCATCTGTCGGCACAACTTTCAGAACCGAGCCATGGCTCACGAGTGCATCATGGCACGCGGTTGTCCTGGTGACGAAGCGGCGAGTACCGCTTCAGCGCTTCGATCGCAGCGTTGGCGGCATGGTCGAACAGCGCCAAGATCCCAGGTACGCCGCGAACGATGCGCGCCGGACTCCGTGGTCTGACACCCATGGCACGCCACTTGGCCCGGTGGAGCTACTGCGCGGCATTTCTCCCCCCTCTAGGAAGCAGGCGGAGCGACAGAATGCCCGGGATCAAGTAGAGCAGTCCGGTGCACGTGAGCAGGGTCATGATGTCGACATGATCGCCGAGTCCTCCAGAAAGTGTCGTTCCAGTCAGCATGAGTGTCGAGGACACCGTGCTGTAGGTCCCGAAGATGCGGCCGCGCAGGTTGGACTCGACGGCGGACTGGAGCATCGACCGGTCACCCACCATCCACGCCGTCATTGCCGCTCCTGACAAACCTAGGAAGAGCGCAGCTAGAGCGGGCCCTGTCGAGTGGAACGCCAGCAACAGGAAGGTCCCAGTGCCCATCAAACCGGCGGAGAACAGCGTACGAGTCGAAAGGTGCCGACCGGCGAAGGCTGCGATGACCGAACCGAGCGCCATGCCAACGCCCTGGCTAGCGGTGAGGAAACCGTAGAAAGTCGCATCGCCGCCGTGCACCTCCCTCGCGAACACCACGAGGAGGACACTGATGAAGCCGTAGCCCACCATGACGAGGCCGTTGGTGAGCAGGACAACTTTTACGACGGAGTTGTGTCTGATCTCCTCTAGTCCGCGCGCAAACTCTGCGAAAAAGGCCCGGAGCGACCCACGGCCCCACGTACTGCTCCGTGCCTCCGAGTCTTGTGGCGGCCCGGTCAATTGCATTCTGCTCACCAGGAGGCTCGAAGACAAGAAAAGCGCGGAAACGATGGCAACCAGGACCGGCAATCCTAGGAGTCCTACGATGCTGCCGCCAAGGAGCGGTCCGACCATCCTCGTGATGCCGGAACTCAACGTATCGAGTGAGTTGGCGGCGACAAGGTCCGACTCCTTGACAATCTGTGGAATGCAGGCGTACCTCGCCGGTATGAAGAACCGAGAGACTGCGGCCTGCGTGAAGCTGACGACGTAACCCACCCAGACAAGTCCCGGATCCTGCGCAATGATGAGGACGGGCATGATGCAGCCAAGTACGAGGCTCGAGAAGAGCATCGTCTTCCGACGATCCCATCGATCCACCAGTACGCCAGCGAGCATGCCGAAAGCAAGACGGGAGATCGTGTAAGAGATAAACATGAAGCCCGTGGCCAGAGCGGATTGCGTAACGCTGTAGATGTAGAACGGCAAGGCTGTGAGGAGCATCCAGTCGGCGACAACGGCTAGAAGCCCGGCCGACCACAGCAGCCTGAAGTCACGAGCTCTCAGAACGCTGAGCATCTATGGTTCGCAAGGTGTCCGGCCGACGCCCACCGTTCCTTCAATGCGGGACATTCAACAGCGTTCAAATGGCCCCCCAACGTAGTTTCGTGCTCGGCCTGTCAACGGGACACCTGCCTGCTGTACATAGCTCGTAGGAGCCCGGTCCTTCGTGGAACTATCACCGACGAAAGTCGGGTGAGTCAAGGTCATGCCTCGGAGTTCGTTGACACGTCCTGCTGCTGCCAGAAATGGACAGTCGGTGATCGCACGGTTGCTGTCAGGGAACGCGTATGCCTACTCTGACTGAAGATCGCTTCAGAACCTAGGGCAGAGTAGCTGTCTAGGAGGTGCTCAGCAGAGACACAGAGTGATCTCTTCACAGATGACGTCCCGTCCAGCCCGATGCTGGTCGCCGCGTGAGACGGCAACACTCGAATGTGCATCTGCGCTGCCTCGCGGCTAAAGCCCGCTGAGCTTCTGGTGGCTGGAGACGCTCTTGGCCTTAGAACTCCTCCGGAGACCGATTTCTAGGCAATCGCGATGTGGCATCGACGAAAGTCGTCAGGCGTGCGTCAGGTGGAGCTCGCTCCCGGATCTCTCGTAGCGACTGCTTATCAGCAAAAAGCCTTCCGTTCGTCAGCCATGTGGGTGACCTGCTAAGAACCGCTGGCGACTGTCAGATATCGAGTGCAGGTTCCTGGACGTGGTCCCCCTGGGTGGCGACACCGGTCCGTCGCGAGCGAGGAAGGGCGAAGTGTGAAGCTACGTGTGCTGGTCGCTGTATTTACCTTCGGTCGAGGCGCCGGGGGCTCGAGTGCGCGGGTAGAGCTTACAAAACACCTCGATGCCGAAGTCGCCTACCTGGTAGCCAATCGCGGTGTCGGATGGAGGGCGATTTTTGGCCCAGAACCTCCCACGATCATAGAGAACCCAGTCCGAGATAAGCCACACGTACGGCCGGGCGAAGCGAGCATCAGGCGGCTCGTGTCAAGGAACAGGGACCTGTGGCGCGACGTGGCCTGGATCCGGCGGCAACAGCGAATCGCTGATGCCCATGAGGCGGATGTCGTGTGTTCGATGAACACGTTGATGAAGCGCGCGGACGTGTTCTTCGTTCCATTCCTACGTGCCCAGAGCGTGGAAAACTCCTACGGCGTCCGTCTCTCCCACAAAGACCGATCGCTGAGATGGATGGACGCAGCAGAGCGCTACCTCCTGCACATCGAACGGACGAATCTCAGGCCCGAGAACCATCGACTGATCGTTGTTCCGTCGTTCAAGACCAGGGCCGCGATCGAGGACCATTACGGGTTGCCAGCGGCTCGCATCAAGGTCATTCACAATGCGGTCGACCTCAGCCGATTCGAGAAACTCGGCAATGTGACCAAACGGGAGGCGAAGGCGAGGCTCGGCATGAGCAGCGGGGACTTCGTCATCCTATTCGTCGGGAGAAGCCCAGCACGTAAAGGCGCACTGGAGTTGATCTCGGCAGTGGCCAAGCTTCGGGACAGGCGTCTGAAGCTAGTCCTTGCCGGCTTCGAGGATAGTCCCGTGGTGAAAAGGCATATAGCTGCGGCAGGACGCCACTTTGCCGGGTTCAGACAGCGCATAGACGTTCTAGGCGATCTCGATACACCGACTCTGGAGATGTACTACGGCGCTGCCGATCTTTTCGTTCTACCATCCCACATAGAACCATTCGGACTGGTGGCGCTGGAAGCCATGGCTCACGGCGTTCCCGCGGTCGTGAGCGATGCTACCGGTGTATCGGAAGTCATCGAAGACACCAGGACCGGGTTCATTGTCCGAGCAGCAGATCTTGAGTCCGACCTCGGGCGTGTCATCCATGCCGGCGTCCACGGCCAGCTGAATCTGGGTGGCGTGGGAGAGCGTGGGCGGAACCTCGTCGTCAGACAACTGAACTGGAAGAATCAGGCAAATCGTCTCCAGGAAGAGCTACAAGAGATCGCGTCTCGCAGGGTAGGGGCGGGCGGTCGGTGTGGTTGACGGAAGTCTGTGGGTCAAAGGTTTGGGAACCTCCGTCACGACGAACTCTCGGAATGTGCTGGGCGTGACCGGTGGCAGTGGTGGCCTTGACACTAGCCCGGTCGCGACCGGTTGCCAGTGCTTTGCCGGCTCGACGTCGGTAGGCATTGGCGATCGCATCGACTAGCGACGCACGTCGGCATCGCCTGATCAACGCATGGCCATCGTCACGGAGCTGTTGAGCGTTCACAACAGGCTGACTGTGGCCAGGCCGCGAGCAGCCCTCGCACGGTTCACAACGTCCAGAACGAACGTGGACGTGGCTCTGGCGTAGTGGCTTCCCCACGCTCGGCTGACCACGTGCCCGCTCTTGAAGCTCGCGTACTCGTCGCGATCTGGATCGTACGTCCGCAGCCATTCAGCGAAGAGGCGAATGGGCGACCGGCCACTGCTCGGCGGTGAAGATGTGGCCGATCACCTGTCTCACCTCGCCATCGAGGAGGAAGACCGCCCAATGGTCGCCAAGCTCGCGGGCTGGTCCAGCCCAGACCCTGGAAGATCGGTTCCCATCTCGCGAGTTCGTGTCCTGCGGGCAGTTGGAGAGCGACGTCGATCACAGGCTTAGCGAGCAGCCCTGGCACGGAAGTCGACCCGACATGTTCGATGATCCACTCCGGCCCCACGCCGCGCTCTCGCGCCGGCGGGTGTCACTCTGACTCCGCGGGTGCGGATGTGCGACGGTGGTCGGACGCGACCGTGACAACCCAGCAGCTTTGGCCGTAGACTCGTCCCCGCGCTGGAGGGCGCTGCCGGGTCCGCGGGCAGGACTGAGTCCACCTCCAGCATTTCGCTTGACCTTCGTCGGCCTCTTCCTCGGCCTGAGCGCGGACCACAGGCATCCGGAGGGAGACGGCATGTCTTCTCGTACGCTTCCTGTGCGCCCTGATCTCGACCAGCTTCGTCGGCAGGCGAAGGATCTTCACCGAGCTGCGGCGGCCGGTGATCCGGACGCGCGGGCGCGGATCAGCCTTGTTTCACCGGAGATCTCACTCCATGCGGCACAGCTGGCGCTGGCTCGGGAGTACGGATTCGCCAGCTGGCCACGCCTTCACAGCGAGGTCCAACGGCTCCGACTCATCGCGGACGGGGATGTCGACGGGTTCGCCGCCTTGGTCGGCGCTGAGCCGGCTCTCGCGACGGACGGCATCCGTTTCCCCGACAGCGACACGACCATCCCGGCGTTGGACTACATCGGAATCGGGCTGCTCCACGGCTGGTGGAAACACCATCGAGCAGGCGATCTCACACGGGTCCTGCTCGCGCACGGTGCCTCCACAACCGGAGAGGGGGACCCTCCGCTGATCACGGCGGCAAGTCATGGCGAACCCGAGATGGTATGCGTGCTGATCGACGCCGGCGCGGATCTCGAGGCCACCGGACACGCTGCGCCCGGGAGCGGCACCGCACTCGCGCATGCCGTGCACTACGGCATCGTGACCGCAGTCGACATCCTCCTCGCGGCCGGCGCAGTCGTGCACGATCTCGTCGAGGCCGCAGGTGTCGGCGACATCAGCAGCTACAGCCTCGCTGACATCCCGCACGAGACCCTGGTCAGCGCGTTGCGGGCGGCAGCCGTGTGCGAGCGGCTCGCCGTGATCGACCAACTGCTGGGGACCGGCCTGGATGTCAATTCTGAGTTCCGGACACTCACCGAGACCGGGGGTGGCACCGCCCTGCACTGCGCGGCATGGGAAGGCAAGGACGCCAGCGTGGCACACCTCCTTACGCGCGGCGCCGACCCAAACCGAACGGTCGAAGGCGGCGGCTCGCTCCAGAACGCCACACCGCTGGCCTGGTGTCGACATCGTTCCGGAGTCGGTCATGGCGGCAACCACGCCCAGGTCGAGGCGATCCTCGCGCCGCTCACCAACCAGCGCTGAGTCGCATGTCCCGGGTGGCTATCAAGCCAGCAGGTCCCATCGGAGCTCCCGCCGGTCGGACAGTCTGCCCACACCTCTGCGTAGGGTCGCCGACGACGGGGCGATCACCTCACCGGTAAGCACAGCCACCCTGCTCCGGAAGTCCTTCGTCGTTCCGCCCGGGCAAGCCTGAGGCCGGTCGCCCACAGCCGCCCACGGCCGCCCGCAAGGGCGATAGCAGGGCGGTTCGGCGCGCCAGTGGCGCCGCGATCCGAACTGCCGGAGGCGGCAGTACGGAGGCTGTCCCTGCCATCAGGGCTCGTGTGGCGAGCAGGTAGCGGCGAGGCCGTTAAGGGCGGCGGGGGAGTGGAGTGCGCAAGATCCACTCCCATTTCGCTTCCAGAATCGGACATCGAATGGTCAGAGGCGCTCGGCACTGTTCGCCGGAGCGCCTCTGACCTGCCGGTTTGCGGGTCGGGGTGGCGGGATTTGAACCCACGACTTCCTCGTCCCGAACGAGGCGCGCTACCAAGCTGCGCTACACCCCGCGAACGCCAGGCGAGTCTATCGGGCAGTCCGGCGCCCCCGCGCGTGGGTATCGTCCGACGCTCAGACTGCGGCCCGCAGGGTCAGCAGGCTCGCCTCGGGGTAGCACGCGAACCGCACCGGAGCGTACGGCGAGGTGCCCAGCCCTGCCGACACGTGCAGCCAGCTGGGTCCCCACCGGGACAGCCCCTTGGCCCGGCTGGCGTCGAGGTCGCAGTTGGTCACGAGTGCTCCGAAGCCGGGGAGGCACAGCTGGCCGCCATGCGTGTGCCCCGCCAGGACGAGCCGGTAGCCGTCGGTGACCATGGCGTCGAGCACCCGGCGGTACGGCGCGTGGGTGACGCCGATGGTGAGCTCGGCCGAGGTGTCGGCGGGACCCGCGACATCCTCGTACCGGTCCCACTTGATGTGCGGGTCGTCGACCCCGGCGAACGCCAGCCGCCGGCCGTCGGCCTTCAGGTCGCCCTTCGCGTTGGTGAGGTCGAGCCACCCCGCCTCGACGAAGACCCGCCGGAGGTCCTCGATCGGCAGCCGGGGGGTGCTGAGCTGGGTCGGACCACCGCGGGTCCAGAGGTACCGCAACGGGTTCTTGAGCACCGGCGCGAAGTAGTCGTTGGACCCGAAGACGAACGCGCCGGGACGGTCGAAGAGCGGCTCGTACGCCTCGACCGCCGCAGGCACCGACCCGTGGTCGGCGAGGTTGTCGCCGGTGCTGACGACCAGGTCGGGCTCGAGCGCGGCGAGCCCGCGGACCCACGCCACCTTGTCCTTCTGGTCGGGCATCAGGTGCAGGTCCGAGATGTGCAGGAGTCGCAGCGGCGCGCTGCCCGGAGCGAGGACCGGCACGTCGAAGCGGCGCAGGCGGTAGGCCCCGACCTCGTAGAACGCGGCGTAGGCGACACAGGCCGCAGCGGCGGCAGCGGTTCCGACGGTGGCGCCCAGCGTGGCCTTCAGGAGCGGATGCACTCTGACAGGCTCCCACACCCGCGGGGCAGCGTGCCCTAGGTGAGCCAGATGTGCGCGTACGCGGCATTCCACGCGGTCCGCCGGACGGCTCTCCGTAGGATCGGCGCATGAGTGACCTCAAGGACCGCCTGCGCGCCGACCTGACCGCCGCGATGAAGGCCCGCGACAAGGTCCGCTCGTCGACCCTGCGGATGAGCCTCACAGCGGTGACGAACGCCGAGGTCGCGGGCAACACCGCGCGCGAGCTCTCCGACGCCGACGTCCTCGACGTCCTCGACAAGGAGGCCAAGAAGCGGCGCGAGGCCGCCGAGGCCTACGAC
>JBOHED010000529.1:0-6951 GCA_050700915.1 Actinopolymorphaceae bacterium
TGTCCATCGTCTCGCCGGACTGCGAGATCGCGACGACGAGCGTCGACCGGCTGACGATCGGGTCCCGGTACCTGAACTCGCTCGACAGTTCTACTTCGCACGGGATCCGGGTCCAGTGCTCGATGGCGTACTTCGCGGTCATTCCCGCGTAGAACGCCGAACCGCAGGCGATGATGATGATCTTGTCGATCTCGCGGATCTCGTCGTCGGTGAGTCGCATGTCGTCGAGGTGGAGTCGCCCGTCCTCGGTGAGGCGTCCGAGCAGTGCGTCGGCGACCGCCTTGGGCTGCTCGGCGATCTCCTTGAGCATGAAGTAGTCGTAGCCGCCCTTCTCGGCGGCCGAGATGTCCCAGTCGACGTGGAACTCGCGGGTCTTGACCGGCTCGCCGTCGAAGTCGGTGACGGTGATGTCGGTAGCGGTGATCGCCACCACCTGGTCCTGCCCGAGTTCGATCGCCTCGCGGGTGTGCGCGATGAACGCCGCGACATCGGAGGCGAGAAAGTTCTCACCCTCGCCGCGCCCCACCACCAGAGGCGAGTTCCGCCGGGCGCCGACCACCAGGTCGGGCATGTCCGCATGGATGGCGACGAGGGTGAACGCGCCGTCCAGGCGGCGGCAGACCCGGCGCATCGCCGCTGCCAGGTCGCCCCCGGAGGCCTCGCACGCGTCCTCGAGCAGGTGCGCGACCGTTTCCGTGTCGGTCTCGGAGGTCAGGTGGTGCCCGGCTTCGGCGAGTTCGGTACGAAGGGCGGCGAAGTTCTCGATGATGCCGTTGTGCACCACGGCGAGCCGGCCGTGACAGTCGATGTGCGGGTGGGCGTTCGGGTCGGTCGGGGCGCCGTGGGTGGCCCAGCGGGTGTGCCCCATCGCCGCGCGGCTCGCCGGCAGCGGTTCCTCGGCGAGGGCGGCCTGGAGGTTGGCGAGCTTGCCGGCGCGCTTGCGCACGCGTACGGACCGGCCATCGGGTATGGCGACGCCGGCCGAGTCGTACCCGCGGTACTCCAGGCGGCGCAGGCCGTCGACGACGACGCTCACGGCCCCCCTGGTCGCGCCGTGTTCACCCTCGGCTCCAGCGCCCGTAGCACTGCCGGAGCCTACGTATCCCACAATTCCGCACATGGCTGCTCAGCGTAGCCAGCGCGGATGAACGGCAAGCGACGATCGGCCAAGTCGAGACGCACCAGTCGCAGGGGAGTCTGGACAGCAGGGAACAATTGCCTCATGCCGCGCACCGACGAGGGCCGGGCCGCCACCGCGGCGGCCACTCCGTACGTCGAACTCGACCGGACCGCCTGGGCCCGCCTCGCCGCTCAGACCCCGCTCCCCCTCAGCGCCGCCGACGTCGAACGGCTGCGCGGGCTCGGGGACGAGATCGATCTCACAGAGGTCCGGGAGGTCTACCTGCCGCTGACCCGGTTGCTCAACCTGTACGTGCGCGGGACGGGAGCGTTGCACCGGGCCACCCAGACGTTCCTCGCCGGTGAGGCGAACGGCGGATCGCCGGAGGCCGCCACCGCGCGTACCCCGTTCGTCATCGGTATCGCCGGGTCCGTCGCCGTCGGCAAGAGCACGGTCGCCCGGCTGCTCCGTGAACTCCTCGCCCGCTGGCCCGACCACCCCCGCGTCTCGCTGGTGACGACCGACGGATTCCTGCTCCCGAACGCCGAACTCGAACGCCGCGGCCTGCTGGACCGCAAGGGATTCCCCGAGTCGTACGACCAACGCGCGCTGCTGCGTTTCATCGTCGCGGTGAAGTCCGGCGTCCCGGTCGTGACCGCGCCCGTCTACTCGCATCTCGCGTACGACATCGTGCCGGGCAGCGAACTCGAGGTCGCCGCGCCGGACATCCTGCTCGTCGAGGGACTCAACGTCCTTGCGCCGGCGCGGACCCGCGGCGACGGACGGCGCGGCCTCGCCGTGAGCGACTTCTTCGACTTCTCGATCTACCTCGACGCCTCACCGGCCGACGTCCGAGAGTGGTACGTCGCGAGGTTCCTCGCCCTGCGCGAGACGGCGTTCCGCGACGAGGCGTCGTACTTCCGGCGGTACGCCGACCTGACCCACGACGAGGCGGTCGCCCAGGCGGGCACGCTGTGGGACTCGATCAACGGCCCCAACCTCGAGCACAACATCGCCCCCACCCGCGGCCGCGCCACCCTGGTCCTCCACAAGGGGACCGACCACACCGTGACCCGCGTCCGCCTTCGCAAAATCTAGTGATCATGCCTGCCCACGCCGCGGTGCTCACAGGTCGCGCTGGCGCTCCTGCAGGATCTCCACGACCTCGAAGCCGAGCGCCTCGTTGACCGCGATCATCGGCCCGTTCTGCTCGGCGTTCCGCGTGGTGATGCGTTCGACCTGCGGCTGAGCGGCCATCACCGCCTGCAGGTTGGCGACCTTCAGCGCGAGGCCGAGGCGGTGGCCGCGGTGCGTACGCAGGACGAGCGTGTCCCACTGGAACGCCCACTCGGGCCGGTGCCGCGACGCCGCGATCTGGGTGTGCCCGGCCAACGTGCCATCTGGCGCGAGTGCAACGCAGGTGTAGAGGGACCGGCCCTGGCGCACGGTGAGGTCCTCGTCCTCGCGGAGTCGGGCGACGTCCCAGCGCTCCGGCTCGTAGTCGAGGTCACCCGTCGGGGCCTCGGTCGTGATCAGACCCTTGAGGTAGGCGTACTGCTCGGCGTACTCCACCGGACACGGACCCGCCCACGACACCAGCTGGTAGTCCGACGCCTTCTCCGCCGCCTCGGCTTCGAGCGCCTCCAGCCGCTCCAGGTCGACCGGCAACTGGAGCAGGCGGCGGAGCTCGGTGTTGCGGGTGGTGAAGCCGTACCGATCGGCGAAGCGGGCACCCGCCAGTTGGCCAGCACCGTCCCGCTCGGCGCACGCACCTCGGTGAGGAGGCTGGTCCGTCCCTCCGCCCGCGCCTGGTCGAGGACGTACGCATGAAGTGCCGCACCGACCCCGCGCCCCCGCCGCTCCGGTGGCACCGACAGATCGAACATCGCGAGCGTCCGGTTGTCCTGCAAGGGCAGCTCGAGGTTGCCCGCACCCACGACGGCGTCCCCCTCCACCGCGACGAACGGATGCAGCATGCGCGTCCGCGACCTGGTCTGGTGGTCGACGAGTTGTTCGAGGAACGCCCTCGGGGGCGGATCGATCAGGCCGGCCGCCATGCCCGCTTCCTTCGTGTCGTACCAGGCACGAAACGCAACCTCGTCGAACGGATCGACCCGAACGACCTCCAACGTGGTCTTCTGCACCGCCGGAGCCTGGCACGCCGGTCGGCGGTCGCGCCACGGAATTAGCGGACGCGGCGAAACGCCACCGGACTAGAGCGCGAGAGCCCGCTCCACGGTCGTCGCCAGCTCGTCGGCCACCTGCTGGGCCTGTGCGAACGTCGGCGCCTCCACCATCACCCGCACCACCGGCTCGGTCCCGGACGGACGGAGGATGACCCGGCCGGTCTCGCCGAGCTCCACCGTGGCGGCCTCGATCGCCCCCCTCACCTCCGGGTCGGAGTCGGCCCGCGCCTTGTCGACACCACGGACGTTGACCAGCACCTGGGGCAGCCGGGACATCACCCGGGCGAGCTCACTGAGCGGGCGCCCGGTGGTCGCCATCCGGGACAGCAGGTGGACGGCCGCGAGGACGCCGTCACCTGTCGTGGCGTGGTCGAGCAGGATCACGTGACCGGACTGCTCGCCGCCGAGGGCGAAGCCGCCCGCCTTCATCGCCTCGAGGACGTACCGGTCGCCGACCTTCGTCTGCGCGACATCGATCCCCTCGCGCTGCATCGCGAGGACGAAGCCGAGGTTGCTCAGGACGGTGACGACCACCGTGTTGTTGCGCAGCGTCCCGTCGTCGCGCATCCCGGCGGCGAGGATCGCGAGGATGTGATCGCCGTCGACGACCTCCCCCGTCGAGTCGATGGCGAGGCAGCGGTCGGCGTCGCCGTCATGGGCGATCCCGACGTCCGCGCCGTGCTTGACCACGGCCGCGGTCAACGTCTCGAGATGGGTCGACCCGCAGCCGTCGTTGATGTTGAGGCCGTTGGGCTCGGCATGGATCGGGATGACCGTCGCTCCGAGCCTGCGCAGCGTCTCAGGAGCGGTGCGGTAGGCGGCACCGTTGGCGCAGTCAACTACGACGGTGAGGCCGTCGAGGGGTTGGACCACCGAGCCGACGATGTGGGAGACGTAGGTCTCGAACCCGGCGCTGTCGTCGCGGACACGCCCGACGCCCCCGCCCGTGGGCCGCTGCCACGGCTCCCGGAGCCGCGCCTCGATCAGGTCTTCGATCGCGTCGTCGAGCTTGTGCCCCCCGCGGGAGAAGAACTTGATGCCGTTGTCCGGCATCGGGTTGTGCGACGCCGAGAGCATGACACCGACGTCGGCGCCCATGCTGGCCGTGAGGTGCGCAACGGCAGGGGTTGGCAGGATGCCCAGGCGTACGACATCGATCCCGGCGCTGGCTAGGCCCGCGACCACGGCGGCCTCGAGGAACTCACCCGAGGCGCGGGGGTCGCGCCCGACCACGGCGGTCGGTCGATGTCCCTCGAAGGCCCCCGCTTCGCCAAGGACGTGTGCGGCCGCGACCGAGAGGTCGAGCGCGAGTTCGGCGGTGAGCTCGCCGTTGGCGAGCCCGCGAACGCCATCGGTGCCGAAGAGCCGGCCCACGACCGTGGGAACTACCGCTTGGAGTACTGCGGAGCCTTGCGGGCCTTCTTGAGCCCGGCCTTGCGGCGCTCCTTGGCGCGAGCGTCCCGGGTCAGCATCCCCGCGCGCTTGAGCGGCGGACGGTGCGCGTCGGCGTCGACGTCGTTGAGGGCGCGGGCGATGCCCAACCGGAGGGCACCCGCCTGGCCGGTGACGCCGCCACCGTCGATCCGGGCGATCACGTCGTAGTGTCCGGCGAGCTCGAGCAGCGTGAAGGGCTCGTTGACGTGCTGCTGGTGCACCTTGTTGGGGAAGTACTGGTCAAGGGTCTTGCCGTTGACCCGCCAGTCGCCCGTTCCAGGAAGCAGCCGGACGCGGGCGACCGCCTCCTTGCGCCGCCCGGTCGCGGCGGCGGGAGCGATCGATGCCGGGCGCGGCGCCGGCGAACTCACCGGGGCGCTCTCGGAGCTGTAGGCGACGGTGCTCTCGGCACCCTGCTGACCGGTGGCCTGCTCACCGGCGCCCTGTGGAGCGGGGGTCTCGGTGTCGACCGGCTGGCTGGTGGACTCGGCCACGGGATTCCTCACTTCGGCGCAGTCGAGACTGCGAAATCTTGGCGGGTACGGATCTGGGGCGTCACTGGGCTCTCGGGATTACTGGGCGATCTGGTGGATCTCGTAGGTCTCGGGATGTTGCGCCTGGTGCGGATGGTCGGGGCCGGAGTAGACCTTCAGCTTCTTCAGCAGCTTCCGGCTGAGGCGGTTCTTGGGGAGCATTCCCCAGACCGCGCGCTCGACCGCCTTGCGGGGGTTCTTGTCGAGCAGGGTGCCGTAGGGGACCGCGGTGAGCCCGCCCGGGTAACCCGAGTGCCGGTAGGCGAACTTGGTCTCCCGCTTGTTGCCGGACAGTGCCACCTTGTCGGCATTGACGATGATGACGAAGTCACCGGTGTCGATGTGCGGCGCGAAGGTGGGCTTGTGCTTGCCGCGCAGCAGCGTGGCCGTCTGGCTGGCAAGCCGGCCGAGGACGACATCGGTCGCGTCGATCACGTGCCACTGGCGTGGAACGTCGCCGGGCTTGGGGCTGTAGGTGCGCACAGTCGTCGGCCTTCGTAGTCGATCGTGGTGGACCATGTCACTTAAGCATGGTCGGGCTTGGTGTCGTGACTCCGTGGGAGCGGAGCGTTCGCGCCGCCAGAGGTTGTACGGCCTGCAACAGTCGCACGGCCAGCAAGCGCAACGACCGCTCAGGATACCTGGGCCCGCGCAGACGGGTCAAAATGGGGCCGCGATCGTGACCCGGGCGGCGTACACCGGACGCTCCGAAGTACCGGATCCTGGCGTTTCCGCCACCATGAGGACGATACCGTCGGTATGTGGATAGTCACAAATTGTCATCGGAATCGGTCCGCGATGTGCCGCCGCGGCGTCGCCTCCGTGCGGCCGTCCTGGCAGCAGGCTTGGCCCTTGCCCTGGTTTCGGCGTGTACGACCGACCCGGCGCCGTCACCGACGGAGATCCCCACGCCCACCGACTTCCACTACCGCGACTCCAAGGGCGCACCCAAGGGTGACGATCTCGTCTCGGTCAAGACATTGGTCACGAACCTCGACGTGCCGTGGGGTGTCGCGTTTCTGCCCGACGGCAGCGCCCTCGTCACCGAACGGCACAACCGCCGCATCCTCAAGGTCGGCCCCGGCAAGACCACCGACGGCGAGCTCACCGTGAAGCCTCTCACCACCATCGAGGGCGTGTACGCCAACAACGAGGGCGGCCTGCTCGGCATCGCGGCCTCACCGGGATACGCCCGGGACAAGACGATCTACATCTACTACACGACGAAGAAGGACAACCGGATCGCGAAGCTGCGGCTCGATGCCGCCCGGCCGCGCCCTCGGGCCATCGTCACCGGTATCCCCGGCGCCGGCGTGCACAACGGCGGACGACTGGCGTTCGGACCCGACGGCTACCTCTACGCCAGCACCGGGGACGCCTCCCGTGCCGGCGGTTCCCAGAATCGCCACGACCTCGGCGGCAAGATCCTGCGGATGACGACGGACGGCAAGCCGCCGCCGGGCAACCCGTTCAAGGGCTCCCTGGTCTGGTCGTACGGACATCGCAATCCGGAAGGCATCGCCTGGGACGCCGACGGCCGGATGTACTCCGCGGAGATCGGCGAGGCCGTCTGGGACGAGCTCAACCTCATCGTGCCCGGGCACAACTACGGCTGGCCGAAGGTGCAGGGCATGGGGACCATGCCGGGCATGACCAACCCGATCGCAGTCTGGCGTCC
>JBOHED010000530.1:0-7878 GCA_050700915.1 Actinopolymorphaceae bacterium
CCTGGTGATCTGCGGGAGCGGCGCTCGGCGGGCCGGCGGAGTGAGTGGGATCGGCGGGCACAACGCCGCACGGGCGATCCTCGATGTGAAGCGGTGAAGGACGGGCTGCTATCCTCTCCGAGGTTCATGCGCCGCTAGCTCAACTGGCAGAGCAGCGGACTCTTAATCCGCGGGTTCGGGGTTCGAGTCCCTGGCGGCGCACCCGTACTGACCTGCATGGACGTCTGAGGCGGCCGGAAGTTTCCGCCCCGATGACCCCCGTGGCTGACCCCAACGCCACCCATCGGCATGCTCACCGCTCACCATCGCCGAACAAGTAGTCAAGCCGGTCGACAGCCGCCCGTTGGACCTTCTCCGTGACTTCGACATAGATCATCTTCGTGATGGTCGGCGAGCTGTGCCCAAGGACATCCTGGATGTTCTCGATCGGCACGCCCTGCTCGTACAGCAGCGTCGCACAGGAGTGCCGAAGGTCATGGAACCGGATGCGTCGGACGCCGGCCCGATCGCAGAGCTTGGCGAAGTGGCGGTTGATATTGCGTGGCTCGATCGGTGTGCCGATCTTTGTGGTGAAGACCAGGCCCCGGTCGGTCCATGCCTTGCCTGCCGCACTCCGCTCCCCCGCTTGCTGTTCCCTGTGCTGTTCGAGGGCAGCCCGGCACGGGTCCGGCATCGCAATCGCCCGCTCAGATCCGTCGGACTTCACCGGCCCGAACTGGAGCTTCCCGTCAGCCCGATAGAGGGCCTGGCGGACGCGGATGACGCCGCGATTCAGATCGACATCCGACCAGCTCAGGCCCAGCGCCTCTCCCCTGCGCAGCCCCAGGGACAGCGCCACGGCGTACAACGCGTACAACCGATCGCCCGACACCGCCCGCAGGAACGCCCGAGCCTCATCACCCGTCCACGGCGTGAACCTCGGACGGTACCTGTGCGAGAGGCGCAGATTCCGCGCGACGTTCTGGGACAACATGCCTTCGCCCACGGCGTCTTGGAGGGCAGACCGCAGCACCCGGTGCAGGTGACGGATCGACCCGTCCGAGAGGACCATCTGGCAGCACTCTGCCGGAGTCTTTGCACAGCACCGCGCGCCTGCGATCTCCCGGGCGTTCTTTCGGGGAGGACGCCCGGCACGGCGCGCACGTTCACGTTCGGCCTTCTCCTCCCGTTCCCGGTCCTTGCCGAGAGCACAGCACTGGCAGACCGCCTTCAGCTTGTTTATCGCACGGCGGATGTCAGCGGCTTGCAGTGTCGCGAGCTTGCGCTTGCCCAACGCCGGCACAAGATGGACCCGAACCAGCCACTCGTGACTGCGATACGTCGTCGGCCTTACCCGATCCTGCACAATCTCGCGGAGCCAGTACGTCAGGTACTCCCCCACCGTCCAACCCGTCGCAGGAATCCGAACACCAGAGAGTGCATCCGCCTGCAACCGAGTGAGCGCCTCGTGAGCCTCCTCCCAGGTCTTGCCGTAGACGCTCCGTCGAATCTCCCGGCCGTCGGTGGTGAGGACGTACGCCCGGCCCTCCCAACGACCGTCTGCCCGTTGCCGAATGGTGCCTTCACCGTTGACCCGGCGCCTGCCTGCGCGCCGTGCTCGGTCTCCCGGGCCGGAGCTGCTGCCCGCTTGTGTCTCCCACGTCATCACGCCACCTCATCGATCAGCTCGTCCATGTACTCGGCGAGTGAGCTAGCCGTGATCCGCCGGCACCGGCCCACCAGGACGCTCACCACGCGGCGCTCCTTAATGAGCCGGTAGACCGTCCACCGTGACACGGCGAGGATCTCCGAAGCCTCCTCGACCGTCAGAAGCCGTTCCAAGGCTGCTGTCTCCTCCCGTTAGCCATGACTGCCTGCTGAGTTGCCGAATTGCTGCCGGGGTTGGGTCCGGCGCGTTGTTTCGCCTGCTCGTACTGGGTGCGCCAGCGTTGTCGTTCGCCGATGGATGCGGCGATGATCTCGATGTAGTCGGGCAGGTCGTCACGGTCGACGGGCCGCCACTGGTAGCGAGGTTGTCCGTCGTCGCGGGTCTGTGTTGCTGAACAGCGGTCGGCCTCGCCCGGGTCGACGCCGGCGGCTTCGAGGACCTCACGCACTGCCGAGCGACGGTCGGCCCGGTGAGTGGAGAGGGTCTTGCCGGTCCACTTGCGGGAGACGAGGACACGACGGCCCCCGCAGCCGAGGTGTTCCTGGTCATGGGCCTTGTTCGGGCATTGGCCTGGTGCCGCCCCGTCAGCGGCGTCCTTGGGCTGGATGCCATACGCGAGCCAGTTCCAGCACCTCGGCGAGCATGGGAGCCACCGGACCTCTTCGTGCAGCCGGTCGATATGCGCCAGCCGGGCCGGCGACAGCTCGTCGTCCTCGTCGTCAAGCGGTTCGGTGATCGCCTTGGTGAGGTACTTCGTCAGGTACCCGACCCTGCGGTCGGCCTGAGGGGTGCCGCCGACGATGCCTTGCATGTCGGACTGTTTGCCGAATCGGATCACGTGGGCGGGTTCGGCGTCGTCGCCCTGGTCGTCGAGCACGTCGAGGGCTTCGTCCCAGGTGCGCAGGGACGTGCCGGTGTGGGGGTCAACGTACGCCCCGTGCGTGCTGTCCCAGGCGGGGTGTGTGTCGTCCGGGCCGTAGACAAGCTGGTCGTGGGCCGGCCACCAGACCGAGGCGTAGGTGGCGGCGATCACCTGGCGGAGGATCTCGCGCGGGATCGCGCCGCGGAGCGCGGCGTGGATGTGCGGGGCGAGCCGGCGTTGGGGTTCGACGGCGGCGAAGTACTGCACTTCGTAGCCGACCGTCCGACGAAGGTTCTGCACGAGCCGGTCCCACAGCTTCGGCATGTGCAGCGCATCGAGCGCGGCACGCCGGTAGTCATAGGTGTCCGGGTCGACCGGGGAGCCGTCCGGGCGGACACGGCCATACGAGGGCATGGTGAAGGTGACGAACATCGACGGCCGCCACACCTTCCCGTCCCGCCCGGTGAACGTTCGTCCGATCGTCCGATCAGACACTGGCAGCCGAGGCAGTTCCGGGGTGTCGTCACGCCGGCGGGTGGAGCGCTTGCGACGCTGCCGGGCCGCAGCTTTGAGCACGGCGACCAGGGCGACGAGCCCGAACGTCTCGGAGTGGCGCAGCCACCACAGGGACCGATCCTTGGTCGGGCGTTCGGGTTCGGTGTCGAGGTGCCACCCTTCGCGGCATTGGTGGATTCGGAGCCTGCGTGCCTTGTCCGCACAGGGTTCGCACACGGAGGCGAGGGTGGAGCCGCACGGGATCGGCACGATGGAGGTGTCGCCGGTCTCGGTGTCGACGAGCTGCCGGACGAGGGGGCGGACGCACACCCCGGCTTGGATGGCGCCCGCCCGCACGGCGTCTGCCCGGATGACGGGCATGGTCACGCTGCCTCCCAGTTGTCGTGTTCCTCGGTCCAGGTCGCCGCGAGCTGGGCGTCGGCGGTGGCGAGGAGGTGTTCGGCGTGGTCGTCGGGCCGGCAGCGGGGGCAGGGTCCGACGCCTTCGAGGTGTTCGCAGTCCAGGCAGAGGCCGCAGCCGTAGCCGCCTGCCAGGGCGTCGCGTTCGTCGGCGGCCAGTTCGTACCACCGGTAGGTGCGCCAGCTCATGAGTCGTTCTCCTTGTCTGTATGGGGGTTGCTCATCGCGAGAAGGGCGAAGCCGGCGACGACCATCAGTCCATCGACGGCGAGCGGTCCGATGGCTGCGTTGAGGGCGTCCTCGCCGTAGCCGGTGAGCAGTGCGGACATGTGGCGGTACGACATGACGGCGGCGACCAGGGCGACGAGTCCGGTGCCGCCGTAGCGGGCCAGTCCCCACCACCAGGTGGACCATGTGCCGGGGCGGCGGTTCCATCGGGGTCGGGTCATGCACTCCACGGCCAGAAGGAGCGCGAGGGGTACGAACGCTCCGGCGATCCGTGGCCCGATCCCTGGTTGCGCGTGCGCGACGTTGGCCGCTACCGAGGCCGCCACACCGAGCAGGAAGCCCGACCACGCCACGAGTCGCGCACCTGCCGGTTGCCGGTCTGATGCCGCCGGCATGCCGTCCTGTGCCATCTCCCGGGGGCTGGCAGCTCCAAGAGCGACGCCCGGCGGCTCAGGCTCGTTGACCTGGCCGTTGCCGTTGTGCCGGGCGGCATCGGCGGTCCGTACCTCGGTGATCCGGGCCCGTCCCCACCGCTCCCCGCGGCTGAACATCTCGCCAAGCTCGCGGCCGGTAAGTGGCGTACCGGCATTGACGGACTGCCGGTAGGCCTGCCGGGCGTCGTTCTGGACTGCCGTCGCGACGTCGACGGTTGTGGTGTCCATCAGACCTGCACCCCCTCAGGCTCGGAGTGCGCGATCTCGGAGGCCTCAGACACCTTGGCGCCGGGGTGGTAGAGGGAGCACATGGTCTTGATCTCGTCGTCATCGACGTAGGCGAAGCGGACCCGGACGGGTTCGGGGTTGGTCTCCACCCGGACGTAGCCGACGCCGGCGAGGTCGGTCGGGATCTCCTCACACCGGGCGCCCCGGTCGCGGGCTCCGGAGCCGAGCACCATGTCGGGTTCCTCGGCCTCGTTCAGCCGGAGTGCGATCCGGGTCGGGAACAGACCGCGCATCGCGACAACTTCCTTGCGCGCGTCCTGACCGGCTCCGATCACCACGACGCCGACCGCCCGACCCTGCGACAGCAGCAGATTCAGCGCCGCCTCGATCCGCTTCTTGGCATCGCGGTCGACGACGTACGCAGTGAGTGAGGCGATCTCGTCGATCACGATGACGATCAGCGGGTCACCCGGGACGGGCCGATGCATCCGGAAGATGCCGCGAAGCCGGCGCTGCCGCTCCCGCAGCTCGTCGACGGCTTCCTCGAGGAACTTCGCATAGGTGAGCTCGTACGCCCGCTTGCGTTCGACGTCGGTGGTCTCGTCGTCGCCGTAGCAGTAGCGGGCACACAACGGCTGACCGGCCGCGAACTCCATCCCGCCCTTGGGATCGACCAGCCACAGCTCGACCAACTTCGTCCGGATGCCGTGACCGAGCGAACGGATCAGCGACCAAAACACCGAGCCCTTCCCGGAGCCGGTCGCACCGATGATCAGCACGTGATTCGCCAACAGCCGCAGCGCCCACGTCAGGCCGTCCTCCCCCAGCGCCAATGTGAGCGCCTTGAGGTCCGGTCGTTCGGGCACCGCGAACTGCGGGGTCATCTCCTCCAGCGGATCCTCGATCAGGAACCACAGCTCCAGCGCCCGCGACGGACGAGGCTTCGGAGGCTCCACGACCATCCCGAGCCGACGCTTGACCCAGAACACGAACCAGCGGAACGCCTGACGACGGTGGACCGACCGCACCCGGCAGTCGATCGCCTCGAAGGTCTGGGCGAACCGGTCCGCGTTCTTGGCGAAGTCGGCCAGCACCTGGCCGGGCAACATCCGCACGCGGACCTTGTCGACCGTCGAGGTCGACCTGACCCGAAGCAGGTCCGGCACGAGCATCTCGTCACCGGACGACCGCGCCGCGAGCTTGAGCGTCACCATCAGCGGCTGCCAGTCGCGGTGGTAGACGAACACCCTGCGGAACCATGCCCGCACCGGCCACGCGACCCAACCCCGGAACGAGCCAGGGTGCGCCAGCCTCCACGCCACCAGCACGAGCGCGAGAAGCGCGACGACCAGGACGAGGGCCCACGGGCCAGCACCGTCGTAGAGCCGCCACACCAGATACCCGGTGATGCCAGCCACCCAGACGACCGACTGTCGAATCAGCCACCACAGCGCTACCGCCAGGTGGGAGCCGAGCCACAGCAGGAACACCACGAGCAGACCGATCCGGATGGACTCGTTCTTGATCCTCGGAGCATCAGCCACGACGACCACCCCCACGACGAGCCGAGCCGCCCTTGGGAGCCCGGGTCGGCCTGCGAGATGGCTTGGCCGCCGTACGCATGGCGGTCTTCGGGGTCTTCCTCGTGGTCTGTCGACGGACCGGCTTACGGAACGGGACCGGCGAGCAGGTCTCGCAGAGTCCGCCGGCCTCGGCGACCTCCAGGGCGTTGCACAACCCGCACGGGTAGGTCCACCGGGCCACACCGGCCTCGAGGTCACGCTTGAGTAGTTCGAACAGCCCCGACTGCGCGGGGTCGCTACGGTGGGACATGCCACTCCACTCCTTGCCAAAGGGATTCGGGGTTGGAAGGCGCGGGAGCGGCGGGTGTCCAGCCAGCACCGCTCCCGCGCCGGCTCATCAGGTGTCTTGTCGGAAGTGCCTCAGGTACTCGTCGAGGCCGACCGTGCCCTGAACCAGGCGCAGCACCAGATCGGCCTCCCAGCTACCGGGGCGACCAGCGACCACGGCGTAGGTTGAGCCCTTCCCGGCTGCCACCGTCGCCAGGACGGAGGCCAGCCAGCCGGCAAAGTCGTGCTCGCACTCCACCGCTTCCTCAAGCGCGCGAACCGCATCCGCCGTGTACACGTTGCTCATCAAGGGACCTCCGATAGTTCGGGGTTGGAAGGTGCGGGAGCGGCGGGTGTCCAGCCAGCACCGCTCCCGCGCCGGCTCATCGGTTGCTCTGCTCCTTCGCGGCCTTCGACTCAGGTCCGCGCGCTGCACTCGTCGGCGTGGGCGCCACGATCCCGGTTGCGCGCCACGACCAGCCGAGCCGAGCGCGGCACCGATGCGATCCGCCGTAGCTCTCCCCTGTGCACCGCTGGGTGTCGACGTACGGCGTACCGGTCAGCCCTTCGAACTCAACCGGACGGAACGGCATGCCGTTCGGTGCCTCCGGCAGGGTCGGCTTGTGCTTGGACAGGATCCGGATGGTGATCGCGGCGTTCTTGCCCTGTGCGTCCGGGTCCGCATCCAGCACGTCGAAGGTCCACACCGGAAGCTCGGTGATCTTGTCGATCTGCTGGACCTCGTTGTCCCGTGTCGACCTCTCGAAGTCCCTCGCGGTCTTCACCTCGGTCGTCACGAAGGCGTACGCCCCGTACGGGAACGCCACCCCGTTCCGAACGTCGAACCTGCTCTCCATCGCCATGCCTGACTCCTCCTAGTTGGTTTCGTACCAACAATTGGTATGGAGCCATAATTACCCCAGGACTGGCGGGTCGTCAAGGGTTGTGCAACCATTTGTTGGTACGAACCAGGAGGTTCCTTCAAATGGCCCAGTCAGACCCCCTGTACAGGAGAATCGCGGCCGACTTCCGCGAGGCGATCCGAAGGGGAGAACTCAAGGCAGGCGACCGCCTGCCCACCGAGCAAGAGATCGGGGAGCGCTACGACGTCTCCCGCAACACCGTCCGCCTAGCCCTGGCGATGCTCGCCAACGAGGGCGCCATCACCAGCGCACCCAGACGCGGAACCTTCGTCCGCGATCGCGTCATGACCACCTATCACGCGAGCTGGGCAGAGTCCCGCGACCGGATGGCCAGCGACCAGTCCGACGCCTACCGCGCCGAAGTCGACCAGCAAGGCCGCGAGCCGTCGTACGAGAACTTCGAGATGAGGATCGTCGAGGCCTCCGCCGACCTGGCCCAACGGCTCGGGGTCGACGAGGGCGACTCACTGGTCTGCCGGGCGATCGAGCGCCACGTCGACGGCGAGGCGTCCAGCCTGCAGGACAGCTACTACACGATGGACATCGCCCAAGAGTGCGGCCTGATCACCCCGCGCGACATCGCTAAGGGAACGATCCGCGCGATGGCCGACCAGGGCTACGTCGAGGTCGGCTACGTCGACGAGATCACCACCCGGATGCCCAGCCCCGACGAGGCGCGCAAGCTCGGACTCGGCACCGGCACCCCCGTGCTCGTGTACGCCCGCACGACCTACACCAAGGAACGACCGCTCCGGCTCACCCTGACGATCTTCGCCGGGGACCGGAACCGC